>CALCGO010000293.1 GCA_937901055.1 uncultured Rhodobacterales bacterium | reverse complement strand
CAGTTTTGATCGGCTCTACGCCGTGAATGTTGCGGGTACGATGTTCACGATGCAGGCGGTCGCCCGCCACATGATGGCGCGGGGTAAAGGTGGGAAAATTATCAATATGGCTTCGCAGGCAGGTCGGCGCGGCGAGTCACTTGTCGCGGTTTACTGCTCGACCAAAGCTGCCGTAATATCATTGACCCAATCCGCGGGTCTGAACCTGATTGAGCATGGTATAAATGTGAACGCAATTGCCCCGGGCGTCGTTGACGGTGAACACTGGAACCATGTCGATGCAATGTTCGCCAAGCTGGAAAACAAGAAGCCGGGACAGAAGAAAGCTGAGGTCGCAGCAAGCGTGCCGTATGGCCGCTTCGCGACACCAGATGACCTGACCGGGATGGCCGTGTTCCTCGCTTCAGATGATGCCAATTACATCGTCTCGCAGTGCTACAACGTGGACGGTGGCCAATGGATGAGCTGACGTGCCCGCGCGTGCGACGTGCACATTCAAAGGGTACCTGCCAGAGGCAAACCGCATGAAGAAAGTCGTGGTTATTGGCGAAGTTTTGGTTGAAATCATGGCCGACAGCATCGGCGATGGTTTTCTTGAAGCAATTGGGCTTACCGGCCCTTTCCCCTCCGGTGCACCCGCAATTTTCATCGATCAGGTCGCGAGACTCGGTCAACCTTGCGGCATTGTCTCGGCAGTTGGAGATGATGATTTTGGCATAATCAATCTCAAGCGGCTTTCTATGGATGGTGTGGACATATCAGGGGTCTCAATTGACCCTGATCGCCCCACAGGCAGCGCCTTCGTGCGGTATCATGCGGATGGGTCCCGCGATTTTGTTTACAACATAAAACACAGTGCTTGCGGGACGATCCCAAGAACGCCCGAGGTGGCGCAGGTTCTCGAGGCCGCAGATCACCTCCACGTGATGGGGTCTTCGCTATCCAGCTCCGAATTTGTGGCGCTGAATCTTGAGGCCGCCCGCAAAGTCAAAACCAATGGCGGGACAATTTCCTTCGACCCAAACTTGAGAAAAGAAATTCTGAGCGCGCCCGGACTACGGGATGCCATGGCCGATGTCCTGTCCCTTACGGATGTGTTCCTTCCAAGCGGAGAAGAACTAACGCTCCTCACCGACGCGACCGATCCAGCGATTGCCGCGAAAGAGCTTCTGGCGCTTGGGCTTCAATATGTTGTTCACAAAATGGGGTCGGGCGGCGTCCGCATTTATGACGCGAGCGGCGACCGTTTCGTCCCCGCTTATTCGGTGACTGAAATCGACCCAACCGGCGCAGGCGATTGTTTTGGCGGCGCGTTCATTGCGCTTTGGCTTCAAGGGTTGGACATCGACAAAGCCGTTTCCCTTGCCTCAGCAGCCGGTGCGTGTGCCGTTCAGCATCGTGGTCCTATGGAAGGCGCGTCGAGCCTCGAGACGCTTGTTCGTTTCGTCAAAGAACACAAAGACCAACGAAACATCGCTGGGAGTTGAGCGCATGAATGTCCACGAGCTTATTGAACGCAATAGGAACGGAGAGAGTATCGGCTTGCCGAGCTTCTGCACCGCAAATCAGCACGTCTTGGAGGCGACGCTCGGTTTCGCGGCCGAAAATGAGCTGCCCGTTCTGATTGAGGCCACCTGTAATCAGGTCAATCAGGAAGGTGGATATACCGGCATGAAACCCGCCGACTTTGCGTCTTGGGTCGCGCGGATGGCAAGCCATGCTGGGGTCAAGACGGATCAATTGCTTTTGGGCGGCGATCACCTTGGCCCGAACCCCTGGCGTGATGAACCGGTCGCCGCCGCGATGCGCAAAGCCGAGATGTTGGTGCGCAGCTATGTCGAAGCGGGTTTTCAGAAGATACATCTAGACGCAAGTATGGCCTGCGACGGCGAACCGCGCCCGAGCTTTTCGGACATCGCGCAAAGAGCCGCGCACCTGTGCAGAATTGCGGAAGACTATGCGCCAGATCCGTCAAAATTGATCTACGTTATCGGATCCGAAGTTCCCGTACCTGGGGGCGAGACGGACGATATGCAGGATCTCCAAATCACGACACCAGAACGGTTGGATGAAACCGTCCAAACGCATGAAGCCGCCTTCCGCAAAGAGGGCTTAGAAGGAGCGTGGGAGCGCGTCGTCTCAGTTGTGACGCAGCCCGGGGTAGATTTCAGCCACAGCTCTGTTCATCAGTTCGATCCTGCCGCGGCAGTTGACCTTGTCGCAGCGATTGACCGGCACCCGCGTTTGACCTTCGAAGGTCATTCAACAGATTATCAGCCCACATCCAGCCTCGCCCAACTTGTCGAGCGTCACGTCTTCTTCCTCAAGGTCGGACCGGAACTGACTTTCCGGTTTCGCGAGGCGGTTTTTGCATTAGCTGCAATCGAGGACAGGGTTTGTCCAAAGACGGTATCTGGGATCATCGGCGTGCTCGACGAAGCAATGGACAATGCGCCCGCGCACTGGGACGGCTACTATGCTGGAACACCAGCGGACATCGCGTTGCAACGTCATTTCAGCTTTAGCGATCGGATTCGTTATTATTGGCAAGAAGCGCCCGTGCGCGACGCCGTTGATCGACTTCTCAACAATCTTGTCGCAGCAGACGTCCCCAATGGGCTTGTCACGCAGGTCTTCGGCGGACTTGAATTTGACGAAACCTCCGGCGACATCCGCACGCTTCTGGACACTCATGTGAGCAAAGCGGTTTCAAGATACTACGCGGCATGTGGCTTTGGCTTCGCGCCATCGTCAGACCGAAAACCCATGCGATGAAATTATCCAACGCCACACTGCGCGACCTGCC
>CALCGO010000292.1 GCA_937901055.1 uncultured Rhodobacterales bacterium | reverse complement strand
GTCGGCAATAGACCGTCCGATTGAGCGAATGACGTTGACGAGATGGTCTTGAAGCTCTTGGGTGAAATGGTTTTCAGGACAGGACACATGCCTGTTCCATAAATATCGCCGTTGCGGGCATCAATAAAATCAAAGTCAGCGATCAAATTGCCATCTTGACGACGCAAAGTTCCGGTCACAAGATAATCAACGTCCAAGGTTTTTTGAACCTCGACGACATCAATCATGCGTTTGGCCATTGCCCGACTAGACAGATGCGAAATCACCGACAATAAATTTGATCGTGATAAAGACCTGCAAGTCTCTTCTGCGACCCAATCACCGAGAACCGCCAAATGCGGATCGGCATTCAAAACCGTCAGCGGCAACGCCGTTATTCGCGGACGCGGGCGTCCTTTACGGGTCTGTGGCGATATCCGGTAAAGAGCGGCAACCTGATCGGGGTTGGCTCTGATAGACTGTACCCAAGCGACAAAGTCTTTCTCGACCACGTTCAAGTCTTGCAAAAAAGTGCCGCCTGACGGGTTTCCGACATAAACAACATGGCTCAGATCCAGTTCGACATCGCTATTTGTCGTGTGAACCAATGTATCAAAGTCAGGACCTATCAGTTTGCGCAAATCCGACAAAGCGCGACGCAGATTTTGGTGTCCACTATCGTAACCCGCGTAGCCCCAAAGGGTGTTTTGCAGATACGTGCGCGTCCGCCTGCCTAGGGGAGCCGTTGCAAGCATCGCGAACAAGGCCAGATGCTTTGCACCACGAATATCGACAGGCGGTGTGCCTGCAATCTTTACGGCACATGTGCCAAAAAGAGATATTTCGACGCGTGTTGTCACCACTAAAACTCCCCAGTTTCACCTAGACGTTAACATTGGCTTTCGCTGCGACCAAGGACTTCACAGTTTATTCACACGCGCCGTCGGTCGGTCCGTGTCTAAGAGCCTGATTTGAAACTATTTGAGTGAGTTCAGTCACTTGTGATTCTGTTCGGTTGTAAGGCTGAATGGAGATCACAATGGCTTGGACTGAACTCACCCGTCGTCAACATGCCCGACAAGGCGGTAAATACGCAAGTGATACGAGCGATGCCGAATGGGCGTTGATAGCCCCTTTGACACCTCCGCCGAAGACCACTGGTCGGCCCCGCACGACGTGTTTACGTGACGTGGTCGACGCGCTCCTCTACATTGCAACGACCGGATGCCAATGGCGGATGTTGCCAAACGATTTTCCACCTGTCTCGACAGTGCGTGGGTATTTTTACGCATGGCGGGACAACGGCATACTCGACGACATGAACCGTAAGCTGGTCGAAGCTGCACGGTTGGCCGAGAACCGTAAGGCCGCGCCAACAGCGGGGGTCATCGACAGTCAGAGCGTAAAAACCACCGAAAGTGGAGGGGTTAGAGGTTATGACGCGGGAAAACGGATCAAGGGCCGCAAGCGACACATCGTAACCGACACGGTTGGATTACTGATAGGCTTGGTCGTTCACAGCGCTGGAATTCAGGACCGTGATGGCGCTCCCGATGTGCTGAAAGCGATCGCATCGCGATACCCATCATTGCGGCATGTGTTTGCAGATGGCGGGTATGCAGGGCCCAAACTTCGGGACGCGCTAAAGGCCCTCGGACGATGGACCGTTCAAATCGTCAAACGCTCTGACACCACAGCGGGCTTTGAGGTCCTGCCGCGACGCTGGGTTGTCGAACGCACCTTCGCCTGGCTAAACCGCTGTAGACGTCTGTCGAAGGATTGGGAAAAATCAATCGCGAGCGCAGAGGCTTGGATCCTCATCGCACACATCAGACGCGTGACACGGCATCTTGCAAGAAATGGAGAACGCTCAATTAGTTTTGAATCAGACTCTAAGATACTACGAAGCTCAGGTTCCTTATCGTACTGGATGATGAAGCTATCA
>CALCGO010000291.1 GCA_937901055.1 uncultured Rhodobacterales bacterium | reverse complement strand
TGAAATATAGGCCTTATACTGAGGTCTCCTAAAGTTTTTGTGAATATTTGACGCAGAATTTAAGACAATTGATGCGATTTCGCTGCCCGTCGCATGCGAGCCTTGTTACCGCAACAGATGGAGATAGCTGAAAACACATCCACAACATGTGCCATCTCTTCGGGTTTTATTGAAACTCTTACACATTTTTGCATAGATACAAATTCTGATATTTCGGCAATAATCCGCCGATTAGCCCCCGATACCGGGGGCGATAAAACGCGACATCAAGATCGTAGGTAACAATGGACAGGAGAGTTCTGAAATGACTGACATATCCGAAGGGGCGTTTAGCGACCCGAATACAACCCCACCACTGGGACAAGCAGTACCGCTTGGTATCCAGCACGTGTTGGCGATGTTTGCCTCCAACGTGACACCTTCGATTATCGTTGCTGGCGCTGCCGGTTTCGCGTTCGGTGGCGAAGACATGACATATCTTGTGCAAATGGCGATGCTGTTTGCGGGTATTGCAACGTTATTCCAGACCGTTGGAATAGGCCCGGTCGGGGCACGTTTGCCAATTATGCAGGGTACCAGCTTCGCGTTCGTATCCGTTCTGGTGGTTATCGCCGCCAATGACGGTATGGCTGCAATGTTTGGTGCGATCATAATCGGTGGTATCTTCCACTTCTCACTTGGTTCGGTAATCGGAAAAATCAAATTCCTGTTCCCACCACTCGTAACCGGCCTTGTTATTCTGACAATCGGTCTAAACCTCGTAGCTGTCGGGATTAAGTATGCTGCCGGTGGAGCCGCCGATTTCCAAATGGCGGCAGACAGTTTCGGCTCGTTGGCGCATTGGTTGCCTGCCCTGACCGTTGTTTTTGTCGCGCTTGGCTTTAAATTCTGGACCCAAGGTACGATGTCCGCAGCTGCAATCCTGATCGGGTTGATCGCTGGTTACATCGTAGCAATTCCGTTCGGTCTCGTCAGCTTCAGCAACGTCGGCAATGCGGGTTGGGTCTCGATCCCGAAATTCATGCCATATGGTTTCGAATTCAACATCGGTGCGGTTATCGCGGTTGTCCTGATCTCGATCGTTTCAGCAATCGAAACTGTCGGGGACACCAACGCGACCACCAAAGGCGGTGCCGGACGCGAGGCTACCGATAAGGAAGTTAGCGGCGCGACTTACGCGGATGGTCTAGGAACGGCTATTGCCGGATTCTTCGGCGGCTTGCCAAACACATCGTTCTCGCAGAACGCGGGCATCGTTGCCATGACAGGTGTTATGAGCCGCCATGTTGTAACGATCTCGGCTTTGATCCTTATCCTTGCCGGGTTGGTGCCAAAAATCGGCGCGATCGTTTCATCCATGCCTTTGCCTGTCCTAGGTGGCGGCGTGATCGTGATGTTCGGTATGATCATTTCGGCTGGTTTGAACATGTTGGCCGACGTCAATATGAACCGCCGCAACATGATTATCATGGCCGTATCCCTGTCGGTTGGCCTTGGTCTTGCACAGGTTCCAACTGCCGTGCAGCACGTCAACGGCACGTTGAACACGTTGTTGATCTCAGGCCTACTACCGACCGCCGTGATCGCGATTGTGCTTAACTTAATTCTTCCACAAGAAGATTAAGATACCGTAGATACTGGGCCGCCCTTTCCAAGAGAGGGCGGCCTTGTTATGCCTAAACACCAAAGCGAAAGTATCTCATGCAATTCAT
The DNA here is from genome assembly GCA_937901055.1 of uncultured Rhodobacterales bacterium. Classification (GTDB taxonomy): domain Bacteria; phylum Pseudomonadota; class Alphaproteobacteria; order Rhodobacterales; family Rhodobacteraceae; genus NORP23. Next base: position 1,419 of record CALCGO010000291.1, on the reverse strand, counting down.
CAACGACCCGACCAAAATGTCAAAATCCAGCTTCGTGGACCAGTTCGGCGGCGTCTACGAGCATTCCGCATGGGTCGCAGAACAAGCTTATGACGACGGGTTGCCGATTGGCGTGGAGCCGATGATCGACACTCTTCGCGCGATAATCGAGGCCGCAGGCGAAGCCCCACAACTTACCCTCCTTCGCGCCCACCCTGACCTAGCGGGCAAGCTGGCGAAGACAGGTGCGCTGACGGCCGAAAGCACATCGGAACAAGCGGGTGCTGGCCTTGATGAATGCACACCGGACGAATACGCGGAATTCACCCATTTGAACGATACCTATAAGGCAAAGTTCGGCTTTCCCTATATCCTCGCGGTCAAGGGTCGTCATCGCGTTGAGATTTTGGATAATTTCCGTTCCCGCGTTGATAATTCAACCGAACAGGAGTTTCGCGAGGCGCTCGATCAGGTTCACCAAATCGCGCGCCTCCGTTTGGAAGCGTTGACTATTTAGTCCCGTACATCCGGTCGCCTGCGTCGCCAAGACCCGGCAGAATGTAACCAATATCGTTCAATCGTTCGTCCAATGATGCCGTGACAATCGGCACATCGGGATGCGCTTCTTTCATGCGTGCGACCCCTTCGGGTGCTGCCAAAAGGCACAAGAAACGGATATTTTTTGCGCCCGAGGCCTTCAACAAATCAATCGCGGCTGCAGACGAATTTCCGGTCGCCAACATCGGATCCACGGCAATAACCACACGCTCGTCCAGATGGGCCGGAACCTTGTAGTAATACTGCACCGGCTGCAGGGTTTCCTCGTCGCGATACAGACCGACAAACCCGACACGCGCTTCAGGAATAAGTTCCAGAACGCCGTCCAGCAACCCGTTGCCTGCCCGCAAAATCGATATCAATGCCAACTTGCGACCCTCAAGAACAGGCGCGTCCATCTCAACCAACGGCGTTTCAACTTTCTTGGTCGTCATTGGCAGTTCGGACGTAATTTCATACGCCAACAACTGGCTGATCTCGCGCAGCAACTGGCGGAACAAACTACTCGGTGTAGCTTTGTCGCGCATCAGCGAAAGCTTATGCTGCACTAGCGGATGTTTAACGACTGTTAAGTGTTCGCTCATCATTTTTCCGGTTCCCTATTTAAACTCTGTCATCAGGCGTTGTTGCGTTTCGTCATCACAAAACGCGGCCTTCATAGCTGTGCGGTTTGTAGCATTAAAATCCTCAATCCCCCAGCCAAATGTCTCGTGTAACTTGCGATATTCCCGCGTCATATCGGTGTAGAAATACGGGGGGTCATCGGTGGAAATAGTCACCGGAACGCCAGCATCTCGCAACTTGGCAATCGGGTGATCCGCCCACGTCGGGAACACGTTCAACGAAACGTTGGAGCCCGGGCAAACCTCCAAAACGATTTGT
>CALCGO010000290.1 GCA_937901055.1 uncultured Rhodobacterales bacterium | reverse complement strand
CGCCTTCCCTCTCCGACAAACAATAGGAATTCAGAACCCTTCACCGAGGGTTTTCCAATTCTTATATGGAAGCTAGGTTTTATCTGGCTTTCCGCACAACGTTCCGCGTTTTGTCAGCTGCGCTTGGTGGCTTTGACGGGCAACGACTTGGCATAGGTCACACACGTCTCGAAACAGGCGTTAAGGGCGGTTGGGTCAGCGGCAATGTGCGCTGGAACGGAGACATATTCCTTCATGATCGCACCATATTGGGTGACCGGAGGCAACTTATGTTCTTCCAGAAAGGCGACCCTATCTGCCTTTGGATACCGCAAGCACAACGAACCCGACTTATCCAGAAAGCTAAACATATTCCCATTCAGCGACGTATAGGGATTGGCCTTTCCTTTGACCTCAACACCGGGAAAATTGGAAACAACCAATCGATAGCGCGCAAGTGCGTCTTCGTAACCAACTGCTGCCATGTTGTTTGATCCCTTCTTACGTAGATTCCTCATCAGAACGCAGTAACTCAAAATGTGTGCGGCTTACTTTAACAAACATTGTAGGTAACTGGCCACTTCCGCGCAAAAGAAAAACCCCCGACCGTTAGGCCGAGGGTTTTCCAATTCTTAAACCGTAGTGACGTAGTTACCAGTCTTCGCGGGTCACGATCCGTGTTTTAACTGACAGTTTCATTGCAGCAAGGCGCAGGGCCTCTTTCGCAGTTACTTCGTCAACACCGTCGATTTCGAACATGATACGGCCAGGTTTAACCTTAGCGACCCAACGGTCGATCGAGCCTTTACCTTTACCCATACGAACTTCGATAGGCTTGGCTGTTACAGGAACATCCGGGAATACACGGATCCATACACGGCCCTGACGTTTCATGTGACGCGTCATGGCACGACGAGCGGCCTCGATTTGACGCGCGTTGATACGATCAGGTTCGGTTGCTTTCAGGGCATATGTCCCGAAAGTAATGTCCGATCCGCCTTTAGCCTGACCGTGAATACGGCCCTTAAACTGCTTGCGGAATTTGGTACGTTTAGGTTGAAGCATTGTTCATCCCTCCCCTTAACGATTGCGCTGAGGGCGTTGTGGACGATTGCCACCACCCTCTTGCATTTCAGCCATGCGACGATCGTGTGCTTGTGGATCGTGCTCCATGATCTCGCCTTTGAAGATCCAGACTTTGATACCAATGATACCATAAGCAGTCATCGCTTCTACGTGAGCGTGATCGATGTCGGCACGAAGAGTATGCAAAGGCACACGGCCTTCACGGTACCATTCGGTCCGCGCGATTTCAGCACCGCCAAGGCGGCCAGCACAGTTGATACGAACACCCAAGGCACCCATACGCATTGCGTTCTGAACGGCGCGCTTCATGGCACGACGGAAAGATACACGGCGTTCTAGCTGCTGTGCGATGTTTTCACCAACGAGGCGCGCGTCGATCTCTGGCTTGCGAACTTCAACAATGTTGAGGTGCAATTCGGATTCTGTCAGCTGCGCAAGTGCTTTACGAAGTGTTTCGATGTCTGCACCTTTTTTACCGATGATAACACCGGGGCGAGCTGCATGGATCGTAACACGACACTTCTTGTGTGGACGCTCGATGATTACGCGCGAAATACCGGCCTGAACCTGATTTTTCTTAACGTAAGCACGGATGGCCAGATCTTCGTGTAGCAGGTCGCCGAAATCTTTCGACGGTGCGTACCAACGGCTGTCCCATGTACGGTTGATCTGCAGACGCAGACCGATTGGGTTAATCTTATTTCCCATTAGGCTTGCTCCTCATCTGCGGATACCTGGCGGACAGTGATTGTCAGCTGGCTGAACGGCTTAAGAATCTTGCCGAAACGACCACGAGCACGTGGACGACCACGTTTCATAGTCAGGTTTTTACCAACATAGGCTTGAACAACGACGAGATCGTCAACGTCTAGACCATGGTTGTTTTCGGCATTCGCAATAGCGGACTGAAGACATTTCTTCACGTCGCCTGCGATACGCTTCTTGGAGAACGTCAAATCTGTTAGCGCTTTGTCGACCGGCTTGTTGCGGATCATCTGTGCTACCAGATTAAGTTTTTGCCCAGAAGTACGCATCATTTTTGATACGGCCTGCGCTTCGTTCTCTGCGACGCGACGGGTGTTTTTAGACTTACCCATAATTAACCTCGCTTCGCTTTTTTGTCAGCCGCGTGACCGTAATACGTACGAGTCGGGCTGTATTCGCCAAATTTCTGACCAATCATTTCCTCGGTAACGTTTACCGGGATATGTTTGCGGCCGTTGTAGACACCAAACGTCAGTCCAACGAACTGAGGTAGGATTGTCGAACGACGCGACCAGATTTTGATTACTTCATGCTTGCCGGACTCACGTGATTTCTCAGCTTTCTTGAGAACATACGAGTCAACAAACGGACCTTTCCAAACAGAACGAGCCATAGCTTAACGTCCCTTCTTCTTAGCGTGACGCGAGCGGATAATGAGCTTGCTAGACGCTTTGTTTTTCTTACGAGTTTTCGCACCTTTAGTCGGCTTACCCCAAGGAGTAACCGGATGACGTCCACCGGATGTACGACCTTCACCACCACCGTGAGGGTGATCGACCGGGTTCATAACCACACCACGAACGGATGGGCGGATACCCTTGTGACGGTTACGACCAGCTTTACCAAGGTTCTGGTTGCCGTGGTCCGAGTTGGAAACAGCGCCAACAGTGGCCATGCATTCCTGACGAACAAGGCGCAACTCGCCGGAGGACAAGCGGATCTGAGCGTAACCACCATCACGACCAACGAATTGAGCGTATGTACCAGCAGCACGTGCAATCTGCCCGCCTTTGCCGGCTTTCAGCTCGATGTTGTGGATGATTGTACCGATAGGCAAGCCAGTGAACGGCATTGC
>CALCGO010000289.1 GCA_937901055.1 uncultured Rhodobacterales bacterium | reverse complement strand
AGCGATGCAGAAGTTTAAAAGTTGTGCAATGCTTCAGAAATTTACCAGTTATCACGCCCAGATATACAACCACTTCAATCATGAAAGACATCTAGAAAGCAGACAGACTTATAAGCAAAAACGTAAAACTGCTCTCACAGAGTGGTTCAATTTCTGTGCCGCATGATGATTGACTTGAGGTGCCTTTTACGGGTGTTCAAGTTTGTCTGACAGCACCACTAAAAATGCCTTAACCCAACGAAAGACGCCGTGGTGTGTCAGTCGCAAACATCACGAGGCTGATTTGTCAGTCTCATGCAGGTTTCCACTTACACAGTCTAAACTTCTTGGGTTCACAGCCTAGGCACGGATGCCGTAGGGCGGGTTGTTGTGAAACCAGTCCACTAAGGCTTTGGACAAAATGGCTTCCGACGCATCGCTTCCTGAACCTGATTTCGTTATGGCACGCCAAGTGATCCCTAACCCGTCTTGCGTGGCGCGAACCGGAACCAGCTTGCCTGATTGAAACTGCGGATGGATAGCCCAATGGCTCAAGATGGAAATACCAAAGCCCGCTTTCACAAGCTCGCAAATTGCTTCAACAGAGCCAATGTTTTCTTCGCGCGGAGGCAGCACATTTTCCGGGGTCCAGATGCGATCGGCCTCGTAACCGGGCTGGCGTACAAGTGAGTATGTCAAAAACGGATCGTTCAGAAAGTCGTTGCCATTGACATATTTCCTTTTTGCGAGCGCATGGCCTAGCGGCACAACTGCGACCAGTTCATCTTCGAAGAGGTCAACCGCATCCAACTGTCCCGGCAATACTGAGTCAGGCGAGATCACCAGATCAATCCGGCCCTTGAACAATGCGTCGAAGGGGCTTTGAGCGCCCTCCGTTTCTATCTCAATCTCAATGCCCGGATGCGTCTTGCGAAACCACGGCAGGAAATTTGGCAACCAGTGGAAAGCAGCATAGACCGCGACAGACAGCCGGACCACATGCCGGATCCCTTCGCTTGAAGAGATCGCGACGCGCTCGGATTGCTCGATATCCTCCAAAATACGCTCTGCGGTCTGGGTCAGAATGCGCCCCGCCTGCGTTGGCCGCAAGTTGCGCCCCTGCTTTTCATAAAGCTGCACACCCAGTCGCCTTTCCGCCTCGCGAATGCGGTGGGACAATGCAGAGGGTGTAATGAGCAGCGAACGCGCAGCATCAGCCATTGATGAACAGCGCTCAACAGAGACCAGCATCTCAAAATGTCGAAGAGAGAGGTAGCGCGACATAATTGAATCCATTTCAAGTTTTTACCGAGTATTTAGAAATTGTTTTAATAAACAGTCAAGCGTTACCTTCCCTGAAACAATACAGCTCCAGAAAAGTAGGGATTCGGTATGGCCTTGAATAACAAACGAGATGCAGCAATCCAAACGATGCCACGCGATGGCATGAGCATCATCGATACAGATCGGTATCCGCTGGATCAGCCCGACTCTGACGCGTTGCAACAGGTGATCACACAGGCACGTGCGGGGCTGGAAAAGGACGGCTGTGCGCGGCTGTCCGGGTTCATCCGGCCAGAAGCGCATGCCGCACTCGCGTTTGAGACCACCGCCCTTTCACCGCTCGCCCTGCACAGCAGTGAGGAATATACCCCTTATGGTTCCGGCCCTGATGACAGCTTTCCGACAGATCACCCACGACGCCGTGCCCACAGCACCACCAGTGGCAGCGTGACCCGAGACCTGATCCCGACGGATGGCTTGATCCAACAAATCTATGGCAACCCCCATCTGATTGCATTCATTGCCGCTTGCCTGTCAGCGGATGAAATTTATCAATTCGCCGATCCGATGCGCGGGCTGATCATCAATTCGATGGATGAAGGAAACGTGTTGGGTTGGCATTTCGATGCCAATGAATTCATCGTTAGTCTGATGACACGCCGCGCTGAGGTGGGGGGGATGTTTGAATATTGCCCGGGTATTCGCGCACCCGGAAATGAAAACTTCGAGGACGTGAAAGGCGTGTTGGACGGTAAGCCCGATCTGATCAAAAACCTCGATCTTCAAGTTGGTGATCTGCAACTCTTCAAAGGGCGCTATTCGCTGCATCGGGTGAACCAGATCGAAAAGGGCACGCGGCACACGGCGATTTTCGGATATGCCCGACAGCCGGGTTTCATAGGCAGCGTTGCCAGCACCATGAAGGTCTACGGCCGCGTCATGCAGGAACATATTGACGCCGAACACACGCGCCAGACTGACGGATTGGCCGACTGATGGGTGATTATGAACGGGAGCCGGTGCCGCGGGCCGATATGTTGGGACAAGACGCCGATTGGCACCGCCGTCTTGATCTGGGGCGTGTCGCGCGGTTGAAGGCAAAACTGCTGGAGTACGATTGCGCGGCGGGGTTGTTCTACGATCCCGTTAACATCCGATATACCACCGGCACCACAAACATGCAGGTCTATTCCCTGCATAACCCCTGCCGCTATGCTTTTGTGGCCGTCGAAGGTCCGGTGATCCTGTTTGAATTTAGCGGTTGCGAATTTATGGCCGATGGTCGCCCTGCGGTGGACGAAGTTCGTATTGCGCAGGCGTGGTATCACTTTGCCGCCGGACCGCGCCTGATGGAATTCGCGCAATCATGGTGCGCCGAGATCGTGGATTTGATGAAGACCCACGGCGGTGGCAATCGCAGGCTGGCAATTGACAAGATGGACCCGACCGGCACCCATCTTCTGGAAGCTGCCAATATCGAAGTTGTAGACGGCTTTGAGGTCGCGCATATGGCGCGGCTGATCAAAACAGCCGAAGAGATCGACGCGGTACGCCAATCCATTGATGTCTGTCAGGAGGGTGTACGGCGGATGATTGCGGCGACAAAACCGGGCATGACAGAAAACGCCATCTGGTCGATCTTGCACCAGACCAACATCGAACTTGGTGGCGAATGGATCGAGACGCGGCTGCTGAATTCTGGTCCGCGCACCAACCCGTGGTATCAAGAGGCCAGCGAGCGTGTTGTCGAAGAAGGCGACATGATCTGTGTTGATACCGATCTTATCGGGCCGCACGGCTATGGCGCAGATTTGTCCCGTAGCTGGACCGTCGGCGACAAGAAACCCAAGGGCGAACAGCGCCGCCTATATGCCTTGGCGCATGAACAGGTGTTGCGTAATTGGCAGCTGTTCACGCCCGGACGCAGTTTTTTCGAACTGGCCGATCTGGCCTACCGGATGCCTGAAAAGTACAAGGCATTCGAACAACCCGCCATCGCCCACGGCAGCGGGTTGTGCAACGAATTCCCGTTATTGATTCACTCTGACAAAATACGCGCAAAGGGACATGACGGTATTCTTGAGCCGGGCATGGTCATCTGTGTTGAAAGCTATGCAGGTGCCCCTGGCGACGCCGAAGGCGTCAAGCTAGAGCAGCAGATATTGATAACCGAAGATGGGCCAGAATTGTTGTCAGACTTGGGATTTGAGGAAGAACTGCTGAGCTAAGAGGCAACGCCGTCCAAGTCTTAATGGCAAGTTCATCTGTTGATTGGGACGGAAAAGGGGCCGCGAAAATCGCCGCCCCTTTTTTTGTCTACGTGCAGATTACTCTGTCCAAGCCATCCATGAAGGATGGTTTTCGAAGGTGTTGTCACATAAACTTGCTGGAGTTGCCGACCACAACATTTGCTCGTACGCAGCTCGGATGAGTACGCAATCAATGAGCTACAAGCGTCACCGTTTTCCACCAGCAATCATCACTCACGCAGTTTGGCTGTATTGTCGTTTCAACCTCAGTTTTCGCTAAGTTGAAGAGATGTTTCTGGAACGTGGGATTGATGTCTCTTACGAAACTATCCGTCGATGGGTTGTTAAGTTCGACCCATCAATTGCATCTGGCTTGCGTCGCCGGCAGCTTCAACCTGGCGACATCTGGCATTTCGATGAAGTTGTTGTGAAGATCAAAGGCAGGAAGTTCTGGTTGTGGCGTGCGGTGGATCAGAATGGGATCGTACTTGACGAAATTCTTCAACGCCGACGCGACAAGACAGCGGCAAAACGACTGCTTTACCGATTAATGAAACGCCATGGTTTTGTGCCGAAACGCTTTGTCACCGACAAGCTTCGCTCATATGGTGCAGCCAAGCGCGAGATCGCTCCGGGCGTCGAGCACCGTTCTCACAAAGGGCTCAACAATCGAGCCGAGAATAGCCATTTGCCATTTCGAAAACGGGAAAGGGCAATGCAGGGATATCGTTCGCCCGGAAATTTGCAGCGGTTCGTATCAATCCATTCCGCTATACGAAATTGCTTCTCCGTTCCGGCCCGCCGTCGCTCCGCCTTAACAATCCGATATCACCGCCTTGAAGCATTTGATGCTTGGAACGCTTCGGCGAGCGTCATTTGAAAAACGATATCTGACATCTTTCACAGTCCCTTAGTTATAGTGACAAAACCCCGCTACATCATCGCATGGAAGCTCAGCACAAATATGCGGGCGGAGGACGTCACAGACACGATCGAAATCGCGCTAACAGCGTCGGGTTGCGACCAAGCCGTTGTACGCCACAAACCACGTCTGCTCAGCGACAATGGGTCCTGCTACATCTCTGGCGATCTAGCCGAATGGTTGGAGGGACAAAGCATGACGCACATTCGTGGCGCACCGTTCCACCCGCAAACTCAAGGCAAGATCGAGCGCTGGCATCAAACAATGAAGAACCGTGTTCTGCTGGAAAACTACTTTCTGCCAGGCGATCTAGAACGACAGATCGAGGCCTTCGTCCATTACTACACAACCACCGCTACCACGAGAGCCTGAACAACGTCACACCCGCTGACGTCTACTTTGGGCGCGACAAAGCCATTCTGAGGGAAAGGGCAAAGATCAAGAAACAGACAATCCAGAAACGCCGCTTGCAACATCAAAAACAAGCCGCATAATAATTCACACAAACGAGCCAGAGCCTCCAATACTCAAGCCGCTCCGATGTCCAACTTTATATGACGACGGACACTCCTCAAGGCGCTCGGAATACTTGATCGACAGGTATTGAGCCCCACGATCCGCATGTCTTCGAGAAAGCGTTTGCGCAGCGCGGGTACATAATGTTCCACCATCGGAACCTCCTGTCATCAGATTGAGAAGTTCCCAATCTGATGACAGGTGCGCCAATCTACAAAATCGCAGCGCTTAGCTTACAGCACACCGCTCGCCTCGTTCCGGCGCTGTGCAATCTGGTTGACGTTGTTGCCCGTGCGATTAGCGAAGCCGAAACCCGCAGCAGATCAATCGTAGGCCGCGTCCACAATAAACTCGACCCTCAATTCTGCACGGGCCAGCTTGGCTTCGCCGCAGGCACGGGCTGGCGCGTGACCCTCAGGAACCCAAGCATTCCAGACTTCGTTAAGCCCGGCAAAATCTGACATATCTGCCAGCCAGATCGTGACACGCAACATCTGTTCACGACTGGAGCCTGCCTGCTCCAGCAAAGCGTCGATCTTTCCCAGGCAGATCTTAACCTGCTCTTGGATCGTTTCGCCCTCACCTACTTGGCCAGAGAGGTATGCAACCCCGTTATGTTTTACAATTTTGGAAGACCGGACACCGGCATCAATACGTTCAATCATCTTCAAATCCTATTTGTGGAGCCATCCCTGTCGGGCTTGTCATCGGTTATTTTTAAAACGGGCCAAACTCAAAGGCATCTTCTTCCTACCAAAGTCGTTTCCTAGGTCTGCTCAAATAGCGTCTCACTGTGTCAACTATCGATGGTGGATATTTGCTAGCCACCCCCTGGGGCGGATTCAACCTCACATGTTAAAATCAGATGCTTTCACCACCGTCGATCACCAACGCATGGCCCGTCATAAATGTGGACATGTCTGAGGCAAGAAACAGGATTGAGTCAGCCACTTCGCCAGTTGTACCCCAGCGGCCCATTGGGATTGTCTGCGATATGTAGTTTTCAAGTTTATCTCGCCCTCCCATTTGCTTTTCAAAACCGGCATTGAATGGGGTGTCGATGAAGCCTGGACAAAGTGTGTTGAACCGTATGTTGTGCCTCGCATAGTCGCCCGCCATTTGCCGCGTCATCGCCACTACAGCGTGCTTTGTCGTGGCATAAGCAATCATTTCAGGGTCATATTGCACGCCAGAATTGGATGCAGTGATGATAACACTGCCGCCTCCCAGCGCCCGCATATGCCTCACGGCAGCACGTGCCGCAATAAAATGCGAGCGTACGTTCAGACGCCATGATAAATCCATGCCCTCCAGCGGAACCTGCTCAAGATTGCCCTCAATTTGGTATCCTGCGTGTGAGTGTAGAATATCCAACCGACCATGTGTCATGACGGTTTCGTCGATTACGGCCTTCACAGCACTATCATCTGTCACATCCAAAGCCGCGGAACAAGCGCTCGCACCTTCTGCTTTTATCGAAGCCGCGACTTGCGCCGCTTTCTCGTAATCAAGATCAGTTACAATCACAGTTGCGCCGTGCTGTGCCATTGCGATCGCACCTGCGCGCCCGATTCCGGACCCAGCTCCGGTGACCAGAGCAACCTTGTCTTTCAGTAGGGGAAAAATGCGCCGATCCACCAGCGATTGACCCGGTGTCAATTACTTTTTCCTTCGCGTTGCATGTTCGCATGCATACGCTTCTTGGTTTCCCGCACGCGTTCGGTCGCCTCGGGGCTGCCGTCGTGAAAGCTGCCGAACCAGTTGTCCCACGGAATCTCTACATTGCCGTAATTACATTCGAAATACCTGTGATGCAGTTGGTGGTGGAACGACCCGACCTTAAGGTGCGCTTTGTCTCCCAGCACCAGGTTTTCAAATCCGGCATGAGTGGTGGCGGTCGCCAGCACCTGCCAGAAGCCAAAAAAGATGAAATGGATCGGATGGGCGGGAACGACAAGAAAAATCAGGAGCACACTCATGTAGCCGATATGTTCGATCGGATGCATGGAAAAGCCAGACCACGGCGCGACTGAGACACTGCGGTGGTGTACCGAATGCACGCGCTTGTAGAGCCACGGAACGTGTAAAGCACGGTGCAGCCAGTAGAAATGGAATGATTGAATGAGGGGGAACAACAGGAATAGCGCGAAGAACCAGATCGGATTGCTTTGCACGGTGATCATGGGTGCCCATCCATTGGCATAGCCCATCCAGACAATGGCATCGTAAAAAGTCCAAATCGTGACACCGGACAACAACGCATATGTCACGTTGTCCCAGTATTGATCATTCCACAGAAAAATCCGCGCATTCTTGGCGAGCCCGCGTCGATCATACTTGAAATCGTCACCCTGTCTTGTCCACCCGTAGAGCCACAGATGCAAACCTTGGGCAATAATAATCAGCGCGATCAGGTTGCGCGCCCAAAGCTGTAACACCCATCCCCAACTCAGCGTCTGCATCTGCTCTAGCGGAGGCACCAGCCAAGCCCAGGTGGCCCAAGCCATCAACGCGTAGACCGTAAATTCGGTGACAGGCAACCAGCGGTCGGCGAACCACTTCAGCGTCGCAACTGGCTTTGGCGGCCAGGCGAAAAGCGGCGATATAGCGACGGGCAGGTCTGGATGCCAATTCCATGCCTTGCTCGTGCCGGCTTTCAAATGCTCATCAGTGCCTGACATCGCAAATCCTCCTAAAGTGTCGACATGAAGATTTTTCACGTATTTCAGGAGAACATAAAACGCTGGTAATTGTCTCCAAAACCTATAACTTTATGGAATGAGCCAATATCGCAAAGACCTGCCACCGCTTGATAACCTGCTGTTTTTCCATGCGGCCGCAAACAACCCCAGTCTTAACAGCGCCGCCCAGGAGCTGTTTGTAACTCAAGCGGCCGTTAGCAAACGCATTCAGCGTTTTGAAGATTGGCTTGGAACACCACTCTTTTCACGCGACAATAATTCCTTGCAGATTACCGAAGCAGGTAAGGTGTTAGCGGCGGATGTTGAGATTGCGCTGGATTTCCTGAAACTTGCAATTGCCAAGGTCCAAACACCAGGAGAGCCTGTGGTTCGCATCGCCGCGAATGAAACCACCTCTATGTTCTGGCTGTACACGCAACTCCGGGAATTCTCGCTGAGCGACAGTTCGTGCAATGTGAACGTTGTGACGACCGAAAACACAGCTGAATTGTTGTCGGACCAGAATGATCTTGCCGTTTTGTTTTGCGATGGGAATGTACATGGCTGGGAAACCACCAAATTATTGGGCGGCGAACTGATGCCGGCAGCTTCGCCAGAGATTGCCGAGAAGGCAGAGGCGCTGGCGATGTTTGACAGCACAATTCCCGCTCAGAACGCGCCTGCTCTTTTGGAATTTCCCATCCTCACGCCAGATTGGATCAATTGGCAACGCTGGCTAGAGCAAAAGAGATTTGCCAAAGTTTCATCATGGCATACGATCGCCTGTCACAGCTACATGCATTCGGTCGGCAAGGCAATCAAGGGTGAAGGCATCCTCCTTGCCTATTCGGATCTGCTCGACAGCGAGTTTCGGTCCGGCAAGCTGGTTAGGATTGGAAATGCCGGGCTTACACCAAGAAAGTCATACTTTCTGTGTTACAGGGCAAACGCTCAACTGTCGCCGTCCGCTAAGCAACTTTGGAATTTTCTGACCAACGTCACGGGTATAAGAAGTAGCGGGAATTCATCTCCGGGCATCGAATAGCAGATATGTCCGCAACTAAAGCGTTTTGCATTTGATCTAGTTCACAGATTGGATTCAAAATGCTAGCAAAATTCAAGTGGTGTGGGCCTTTTCATAGACAGTTTAAGTGGCTCACGAAAACTAATGCAGACGATGTGAATACGGACATTCAGATTCTCCGGCCGCCGCATTCGAGTACTTCCACCTCCATGCATAAAGAGAATGCTAGCTAACTCCGAGGCGGTCCGAAACCTCTCTGACCAGGTAACCCCGCTCGGTGAACTGCTCGACCGCATCCCGCTTGAACTCATCGTTGCTCATCATAGCCTTCTTGCCTCGAAATTGGGAAAGAAGGCGTCCACGATCTATGGGCCTATTCATGGGGCAGTGTGAGGGCCACCAACATCTCGGCTACAGCAATGGAATTCGCAACGCCACAAAGACCTGATCTCTCCATTCAAACTGGATGTCCGAAATCCAAAATTCTGGGGTCAGGGCCTGTCGATGATCGATGAGCCGGATGCAATGGAAAACAGTGGCAGTTAAGTAAATATGGTCGCCGCTTAAATCTGTTTTTCGGGCATCTGCACCACAAGCCCGTTAAGGGCGTCAGTGACTTCAAGCTGGCAAGTCAGGCGAGAGCGCGCCGGATCTGGCTCATAGGCGAAATCCAGCATGTCCTCTTCCATATCATCCATTGACGGCAGTTTATCAACCCAGTTTGGGTGGACGTAGACATGGCAGGTCGAACAGGCACAGGCACCGCCGCAATCGGCTTCGATTCCGGGAATATTGTTGTCACGAGCGCCTTCCATAACCGTCGACCCATTGGCCACATCAATTTGATGTTCGGTGCCGTTATGCTCGATATAGGTAATCTTTGCCATTACATGAACCTCGTTCAAAACCGGTTTTATCTTTATTTGCTTGGGTATTTGGAATGCGCTGTAAGCGGTCATAGTGAGACCTACGAAAGGTGGTCTTAATCATGCGTTTCAGCGTTGCGATTAGCCGTCCCGAATAAAACGGGGCACAATACAGTGCCCCGTTTCACTACCAGCCTAGAGAGGGAGATCAAATAGGCTTACGACGCCGTTAGAATTAGTCTTCCATCCGACAACCTTTGATGAAGTGTCTGCCGTCCATTTCCCATCCACCGCCGATTTTGATTGAGTTAAAAATCTGTACTCAATCGTGACTTCATGAACTTAGGCTTTCCAACCCAATTGGTCAGGATAGATCTCATAGCTAGGGTGCATTTCTGCGCCCACAACACCGTCTTTGTAATGACGGTTGAGACCTAGCCAAAATGGCTGAATGATCACGCCTTCGTCCTGCATGATCTTTTCGATTTTGGCCATCACTTCGCGACGTTTGTCAGTGTCAACAATCGACAGGGCCGATTCTAGCAGGCTGTCAAATTCAGCATTGTTAAAGCCAGTTTCGTTCCAAGCTTCACCTGAACGATAAGCCAGTGCCAGCACCTGAACGCCAAGTGGACGTTGGCTCCAGTTTGTAGAGCTGAACGGATATTTCGACCAATCGTTCCAGAACGTGGAACCCGGTATAATGGTCCGTTTCACCTTGATGCCAGCGTCGCGCAATTGTGCGGCAACAGAGTCAGTGGTGTCCTTGCGCCAGCCACCATCGATTGAGATCAAATCGTGCTCAAAGTCGGCCAAACCAGCTTCTTCCATCAGCGCTTTTGCTGCGGCACCATCCACAACCTGCTTAGGCAGGGCTGCGTATTCTGGGTGCAACGGCGCAACGTGGTGGTTTTCAGCAACGCTGCCGTTACCGTTATAGCCAAGCTCGAGGCAAACAGCGTTATCGACGGCCATTGCCAATGCACGACGAACACGTGCGTCAGCATAAGGTGTTTTGCCGTCAACTTCGGCTGTTTGTTGACAACGAATAACAATTGTTTGCGCTGTGTTCACCGAAGATTTAGTCCAACCTGGAAAGCCATCAAAGATGTCGATGAATTCGCCGGTAATCTCGTACGTCATATCGAATTCATCAGACTCCGCACCCGTAACAATCGTAGCTGGGTCAGTGCCAAAATCGACAAATTCGATCCGGTCAAGGTAGTTGCCTTCGGACCAAGACGTGTGGTTCGGATTTTTGACCAGAACTCCGCGAACGCCAACTCCCAATGATTCTGGCAAATACGCTCCGGTGCCAATGGGGTTAGAAAGCATTGTATCAGCTGTGTGTGATGCGTGTGTGATCGCAGCTGGATAGTCGCCCATGCCAACAATGATTGTGATGTCAGGACGAGGCAGTACCAATTTTACAGTGTGGCTATCCACAACCGTTATAACACCTTCACCGGCCTTTCCAGAATCGGCATCAATCAAAGTTGCCATTCGGCCGGCCATTGAATTACCGACAACGCTTTTGTCTGCCCAACCTGCGATGTTGCGTGCAACATCTTCGGCTGTGAAGTCGTCACCATTGTTCCACTTGACGCCTTTGCGGACGTTCAATGTGTATTCGGTGCCGTCGTCGTTTACTTCCCAGCTCTCAAGCAGACGGCCTTCGATGGAACCGTCGGCGTTGATGCGTACAAGATATTCCAGCCAACCACGTGTAAAGTTCGCGATTTGTGCCCAGTCATAAGTACGTGGGTCTTTAAGCGCGCGTACTTCTTGCTGAATGCGCAATGTTCCGCCAGCTTTTGCATGCGCAGCAGCGTGCGCAGGGGCGTCCACGCCGATCAATGCGTAAGCAGCTGCTGTCGTTGCGCCCAGAGCTGTTGCGCGTGTAAGGAATTCACGACGACTAAGATCGCCTGTTTTGCATTCCTCTGCGTACATCTTAACGGCTGAATGCTGCTTGTTTCCGGTAATTGTGTCTTCAGACATGCGATATTCTCCCTGTTTTTAGTTGTAGATTGCTAGTTTTACGCCTAC
>CALCGO010000288.1 GCA_937901055.1 uncultured Rhodobacterales bacterium | reverse complement strand
TTCTGATCGGTTAAGCCAAGTTCGGTGCCGATAATGTTACGCGCTCGGCCCGCAACACCCTCAAAGGACTTCGGCTTACCACCGAGGAAGAACGCCGCATCGCCGACATTCAGGCCAAGCTGCTGGCGGATCGCCTCTGTGCGCTCTGGTCCGATGTTTTTCGCCAACGGACCAGCAGCTTCCATGCCGCCTTCAACTTCACCGGATTTCAACATCGCCTGCGCTTCTTTGACCTTGATCCCCAGCTCTTGCGCCACGGAATCCGCAGTTTTATGACGCCAGAAGATGTACCCCATCCCCGGCAGACCTTCTTGCTGCGCGAATTTGTTCATCCGGTCGCAGAACTTGCGCGAACCACCAGTGGGGGCCGGAATAGCGCGCACCTCGGTGCCGTCCTGTTCCAGAAGGCTGGCGAAAATCTTGAAGCCCGAACCAGCGAAATGCTCGCTCACAACTTGCATCTTGATCGGATTACGAAGGTCGGGCTTGTCAGAGCCGTACCAAAGTGCCGCGTCCTTATAGGAAATCTGCGGGATCACAGGGTTCACAACCTTGTCGCCGCCGAACTCTTCGAAAATGCCCGTCATCACAGGCTCGATCGTATCGAAAACATCCTGCTGGGTCACAAACGACATCTCCAAATCCAGCTGATAAAAATCAGTCGGCGAACGGTCGGCACGCGGGTCTTCATCACGGAAACACGGTGCGATCTGGAAATATTTATCAAATCCCGAAACCATCATCATCTGTTTGAACTGCTGCGGCGCTTGCGGCAACGCATAGAACTTGCCAGGATGCATACGGCTTGGAACCAAGAAGTCCCGCGCCCCTTCAGGCGAAGACGCTGTAATGATAGGTGTCTGGAATTCGTTAAACCCGATACCCTCCATCCGCTTACGAATGCTCGAAACCACGTTCGAACGCAGCATCATACGGTTGTGCATACCTTCACGACGTAGATCGAGGAACCGGTACTTCAGACGGGTTTCTTCTGGGTAGTCTTGTTCACCAAACACTGGCAGTGGCAGTTCCTCGGATGCGCCAAGGACTTCCATTTCACGAATGAAAATCTCGACTTCGCCGGTTGGCAAGTTCGGGTTCACCAGTTCAGAGTCGCGCGCTTTAACAACACCGTCGATGCGGATAACCCACTCGGAACGTACCTTTTCCAGCTCCTTGAACGCAGCGGAATCTTCGTCCGCTAGAACCTGCGTGATGCCGTAATGGTCGCGAAGGTCGATAAACAGGATGCCGCCATGATCGCGGACGCGGTGGACCCAGCCCGACAAGCGGACGGTATCACCAACGTTGGATGCGTTAAGTTCATGGCATTTGTGACTGCGAAAAGCGTGCATTTGAGGTGCTCCCCTGAGCAATAAGAATAACGGTGGTGATAGACCTTTATAGGGCCGAAATGTCAACCTGTATCGTGAGCGCTGCGTCCAGATCACATAGAACCGCGCGGTTAAGTCGTACGCAATAATTCAATGCTTGGGTTAATCTCGTGCATTGAGTAGTCTTTCGCAACAAAATTGGGGGAAACCATGAGCAAAATTCTATTCATAGGCGGAACAGGTACGATATCGTTGCCTTGCGTTGAACTGGCAGTCGCCAACGGCCACGATGTCAGCGTCTATAATCGCGGGCAATCCGGCGAGACATTGCCGCAAGGTGTGCACAGCATCATTGGTGACCTCCACGATGATGCCGCATACGGCGCGCTTGCCGCGCAAGGTTTCGACACCGTCTGCCAGTTTCTCGCCTTCACTCCCGATCAGGTCGAACGCGACATCCGCGTGTTCAAAGGGCACGTGGGCCAATACGTCTTCATCTCAAGCGCGTCAGCCTACGAAAAACCCGTCGATTCCAGCCGCGTTACCGAAGAAACCCCACTGATTAACCCGCATTGGAAATACAGCCGAAACAAAGCGCGTTGCGAGGGAATCATCGCAAGTTCCGGCATCCCGTTCACCATCGTCCGCCCCTCCCACACCGTACGGCACAAACTGCCAAACCCGTTTGGCGACGAGGGCACTTTCATCCACCGCCTTCAAACCGGCAAGCCGATCATCGTGCAGGGCGACGGCACCGGCCTTTGGACCCTGACTCGCGCCGAAGATTGCGCCATACCATTCGTCGGGTTGCTCGCAAACCCCGACGCGGTGAACGAGATATTCCACATCACCGGCGATATCGGCTTTACGTGGAACGCCATCACCCAAGCGCTCGCCGCTGCGATGGGGTTAGAGGCAAAGCTGCAACATGTCGCGACTGACAGCCTCATTCAATTTGATCCAGAATTCGAGGGCCCACTGCTTGGCGACAAAGCCCACTGCGCGTTGTTCGATAATTCCAAAGTCAAACGTATAGGCGGGGATTTTCAGGCCGAAACCGATCTTGCAAAAATACTGGCGGGTCCAGCATCAGGCGCCTTGGCGCGCTTCAACGGCCCGAACGCCGAAACTGACGCGCTCTATGACCGGATCGTGGCATGGGCACAAAGCGCCAACCGCTAACAAACGCAAGCCAACTGGTCAAATACAGAAAAATCCGATATCGATAAACTCAACTGACAGATACATGTCAGTTGAGGGTTCCTATAACGCTCTGGTCAATCTTACCAAAAGGAATCACGATATGACCAATACAGCAATCGACACATACACTTTCAAACTGGCCGAAGGCGTTAACGAAGAAACGTTCCTTACGACAACGGGCGCAGTTAAAACATTCTTAAGCGCGCAAGCGGGCTTCGTTTCGCGCAACTTGTCCAAATCCGAAGATGGCAGGTGGCTTGACTGCATAACCTGGAAGTCAATGCCGGACTCGCTGGCTGCATCTCAAGTATTTATGGAAGAGGCAACGGTGCGGCCCTACCTACAATCCATCGATATGTCGGACATTCAGATCGGTAGATTTGAAACCGTAACCGCCGAGGGCTAATATGCGAAGAACTGACCGTCTGTTTGAAATAATACAAATGTTTAGGGGCGGTCAGCTTATCCTTGGGCGTGACATCGCTGAAAAGCTCGAAGTTTCGCTGCGGACAATTTACCGTGACATCGAAACCCTTATCGGCTCCGGCGTTCCAATCGAGGGCGAGCGCGGCGTTGGTTATATCCTGCGCGAGCCGATATTTTTACCCCCGTTAACCCTAACCAGCACCGAACTAGAAGCCTTACATCTGGGAATGGAGATCGTTCGCAAGATGCCGGACGCTGAACTTGCCCTTGGCGCGGAACGTCTTTTGGAAAAGGTTAACGCCGTATTGCCGGATCAATTACGTGACCGCACCTATCTCGAAAACCTGTCGGTTCGCACCAATTTGATGAGCTCTCCGCTCAGATTTTTACCCCCTATTCGTCAGGCAATCGCCGAAAAAAACGCGCTCGAAATTGAATATAACGCCCTAAACGGAACCGACACCAAACGCGCCATCCGGCCGTTAAACATCGAGTTCTGGGGTCGCGCGTGGACCTGCACCGCATGGTGCGAGCTACGCAACGGTTTTCGATCCTTTCGCATAGACAAAATCACCACCTGCACCGCAACCGGCCGAATCTTTACCGACGAGCCGGGCAAAGCCTACGCAGACTTTTTAGTCATACAGAAAAATCGTGGTTTAAACCCCTAGTGCGACGTCAAAAGCCACCCTACCCCCTTGCACCAAACGCCTATCAGACTATAACCGCCACAATTTGCATCTCGCAGACGAATCCCTCCCCGCTCACGCCCTTGCGTTGGCGGCCAAACGCGCGGACATCGGCATGCCTAAAAGAACTGACATCTCCTCGATCATGATCATCGGCGCTGGCCCAATTATTATTGGCCAAGCTTGTGAATTCGACTATTCTGGCGCGCAAGCCTGCAAAGCGTTGAAGGAAGAGGGTTACCGCGTGATCCTCGTCAATTCGAACCCGGCCACGATCATGACAGACCCGGACATGGCCGACGCAACATACGTCGAACCCATCACCCCAGAGGTTGTCGCCAAAATCATCGAAAAAGAACGCCCAGACGCGCTGCTGCCAACTATGGGCGGCCAGACCGGCCTGAACACTGCGCTGGCGCTAGATGATATGGGCGTACTAGCGAAATTCGGCGTAGAGATGATCGGCGCGGACCGCAAAGCCATCGAGATGGCCGAGGACCGCAAACTATTCCGCGAAGCTATGGATCGCCTCGGCATTGAAAACCCGCGGGCAACCATTGCGGAATCAATGGAAGAATGCATGGCCGCGCTGGACGACATCGGCCTACCTGCAATCATCCGCCCCGCGTTCACCATGGGCGGCACAGGCGGCGGTATTGCTTACAATCGCGAAGATTACATCCATTTCTGCGGCACCGGCCTTGATGCCTCGCCCGTTAACCAAATCCTGATCGACGAATCCCTACTGGGCTGGAAAGAATACGAGATGGAGGTCGTGCGCGACAAAGCCGACAACGCCATCATCATTTGTTCCATCGAAAACGTCGACCCGATGGGCGTGCACACGGGCGACTCGATCACCGTCGCGCCTGCCCTGACACTTACGGATAAAGAATACCAGTTGATGCGGACGCATTCGATCAACGTTCTGCGTGAAATCGGCGTTGAAACCGGTGGATCGAACGTTCAGTGGTCCGTGAACCCTGAAGACGGCCGCATGGTTGTGATCGAAATGAACCCGCGTGTTTCGCGCTCCTCGGCGTTGGCATCCAAAGCCACAGGTTTCCCGATTGCTAAAATCGCTGCGAAACTGGCCGTGGGGTATACGCTGGACGAATTAGACAACGACATCACCAAAGTCACGCCAGCGTCTTTCGAACCAAGCATCGATTACGTAGTAACCAAAATCCCGCGTTTCACATTCGAAAAATTCCCGGGCGCCGAACCAATTCTGGGCACCGCAATGAAATCCGTGGGCGAAGCAATGGCCATTGGCCGCACCATCCACGAAAGCCTGCAAAAAGCGCTCGCGTCGTTGGAAACCGGCCTGACCGGATTTGACGAAATCGAAATCGCAGGCGAAGGCGAGGCTGCGATCATCGCCGCCATATCCCCGCAAACGCCTGACCGGATGCTGTTGATCGCCCAAGCCATGCGCGAAGGCATGTCGCTGGAAACCATCCACAACGTCACCAAATTTGACCCGTGGTTCCTTGAACGCATCAAGGAAATCGTCGACGAAGAAGCCTTGCTTCGCGAAAACGGACTACCGACCAACGCTGTTGAAATGCGCCGTATCAAGATGATGGGTTTCTCGGATGCGCGTCTGGCCACATTGACCAAGAACACCGAAACCGGAGTGCGTAAATCGCGCACCGCAATGAACGTGGTCGCCTGCTTCAAGCGCATCGACACCTGCGCCGCCGAATTCGAAGCGCAGACGCCCTATATGTAT
>CALCGO010000287.1 GCA_937901055.1 uncultured Rhodobacterales bacterium | reverse complement strand
GTGGCTCGAAAATAATCTTAATCTTTATTTAAAACAAGGATTTGCTACTCGTGGGCCGCAAACGTTTAGGCCTAAAACTTCTAGCCTTTCAGTACCAATTATTTCTGATGAACGTGCTATCGGTTGCCTGTCAATTATCTGGGTTACTAAAGCAATGGAAATGGAGCGAGCCATCGAAAGGTATGCAGCTGAATTGCAACAAACTGCTATTGAAATTTCTGTTGGAATACTTTGAAGAGAGATTGCAAAATAACCAATCATAATGCTGTCATTTGTCCGCCAGGTGGTCAATTTCACAAATGGCAATTCCGTGGTCAAAGCAAATAGCTAAACTTTTTACACAAACCTCAAACAAAAGGGAGAAGATACACAATGAGCCATTTAATTAAAACGGGCATTGCCGCCGCCGCATTTTCTGTAGCATCTATTGCCGCGTATGCCGCCGACACCACCCTCACAATTTCATCTTGGGCACCACCCACCCATGGCATGAATGCGATAATGTTTCCAGAACTGACCAAGGCAATGGAGGATGCAACAAATGGCCGCGTGAGTGCCGAAATTAAGTATGGGCTGGGTTCTCCACCCGCACAATTTGATCTAATTCTTGATGGTGCAGCAGATATTACATGGATTTTCCACGGTTACTCTCCAGGCCGTTTTGTATCAACAAAAATGATCGAACTGCCAGGTTACCAAGGCAATGCAGAAGCAGCTTCAGTTGCAAGTTGGCGCGCCTACGATAAATTCTTTGCTGGGTTAGGCGAACATAAGGGCGTCAAAGTATTGGCGATGATGACCCATGGCCCAGGGGCTTTACATTCCAATGCGCAAATATCTTCTTTGGAAGACATAGCTGGCATGAAACTGCGGCTCGGGGGAGGGGTATCCGGCGATGTTGGTGCAGCACTGGGCGCAACAGGTATCCGGGTTCCTGCTCCAAAAGTTTATGAAACATTAGCTTCAAACTCAGCTGACGGAGTTATGATGCCCATGGAGGCGAAAAAAAGCTTTAAACTATTTGAAGTAGCCAAGAATACATACCAAGTACCTGGTGGTTTTTATCGTGGATCTTTCGCTGTTATTATGAACCAAGATACCTTCGACAATTTGTCTGATGTGGACCGCATGGCTCTGAGCAAAGTGTTTGGAGAAAACTTGTCGCGCGCAGCCGGTAAAGCTTGGGATAAGATCGACACAGCGGGTATGGCAGCGCTAAATGAAAATTCGGACAATAACTTGACCGAAGCTTCCGCTGCGGATGCAACTAAATGGCAAGCAATGACTGGCCCTTTAATTACAAAAGTCATTGCAGAAGTGAGTGCAAAAGGTGTTGATGCAACTGCAGCTCACGCATTTATTAAAGAGCAAATGGCAGCTGAATAATATGGCGGCATCTTCAATCTAATGAAGGCTTACTTGATAAGGCCCACTATTGGGCCTTATCACACAAATTGGATGCATTAAAATGAATAAGCTAGAAGTTAGAAAACCATCGTCAGAGGCCGCCTGGGACATGTCTTTTAGGCAGACTGGGTTTTGGCGCTATATAGCTGTTCTGCCGACATGGCTTGCTGCAAGTGCCCTTTTCATACTCATGACTATGACTTTTGCTGACGTCATACTACGCAGCTTATTTGGTAATCCTATTGAATCAGCCACCGAACTTACTCGGTTGCTTATTGCGATTATTGTTTTCTCGTCGCTGCCTATTATAAGCTGGAAAGGAAACAATATTGTCGTCGACCTATTAGACCCATTATTTTCTCGCAGGCTTGCCATAATTCGTGACATCGCAATTGATATGACCTGTGGGGTTATCCTGATTTGGCCTGCTAAACGTGTTTGGGAATTGGCTGAACGCGCCAGAGGTTTCGGCGACGTAACAGAGTATCTCAATCTCCCACAGCATTATATCGGCTGGTTTATTGCCGTATTTACTTTTCTAACTGCCCTCACGTTCTTAGCTCGCGCAATTTTGTTAATTTTATCCGCAGTAAAAGGTCCGGTCTGATGCTCATCTCTATCGTTGGACTCGGTGTAGTTCTTTTTTTAGTTTTCTTGCGTATGCCGATTGCCCTTGCGATGGGGCTGGTTGGCTTTGCCGGTTACGCTGATATTCGTGGAGTTAGGGCATCAATCTCTATGGTCGGTAGAATAATCATTGACACATCACAAGATTATGGACTTTCCGTTGTACCACTCTTCATACTCATGGGGCTTTTTGTGAACAAAGGGGGTCTATCGAAAGAGCTGTATCAAGTATCCTACGTCTTTCTAGGGCATCTAAGGGGTGGGCTAGCAATGGCTACCATTGTGGCATGCGCTGGGTTTTCTGCAATTTGCGGATCGTCGTTAGCGACAGCAGCAACTATGTCAAAAGTTGCAATGCCTCAAATGCGCAAATATAATTATGATGACAGTCTCTCGACTGCATCCATTGCTGCTGGTGGAACTTTAGGAATCCTGATCCCCCCCTCAGTTATCCTGGTTATTTATGGGCTTTTGACTGAGACAAGCATTGGTAAATTGTTTATTGCTGGGATAATACCAGGACTGCTTGGGGTTGTTTTGTATCTAGTTGCCGTGCGCTACACGATTATCCGAAATCCCAAAGCTGGGCCAGCTGGAGAACGCAGCAGCCTAGTTGATCGCCTTCAAGCGTTGCGTGGCGTATGGGCTGTTCTACTATTATTTTTTATTGTTATTGGTGGGCTGTATGGGGTCCTTAACATCTGGCCGCTCAACCTTACTTTTTCCCCAACCGAAGCGGCAGGCATGGGCGCTGCGGGAGCATTTTTAATTGCAGTATCTCGCGGCAAGCTCAATTTTTCAAAAACGCTACAGGTTTTGATAGAGACAGTTCAGACAACTGCTGCACTGTTTGCTGTGCTAATAGGTGCGTGGATATTTTCCAATTTTGTTAATATGGCTGGTCTGCCCGAAGCTTTGCGGTTTTTAGTATCTTCAGCTGAACTTTCTCCTATGCTTGTTATGTTAATGATTTTAGTTATTTACCTTGTTTTAGGGTGTGTGTTTGAAAGCTTGTCCATGCTTTTGTTAACAGTGCCAATCTTCTTTCCTTTGGTTACAAGTTTGGGTTTTGATCCAATTTGGTTTGGTATAATCGTTGTTGTTGTAACAGAAATAAGCCTGATCACTCCACCTGTTGGCTTGAATGTTTTTGTACTTAAAGGTGTGATTGGGGATGTATCAACGGCAACAATTTTCAAAGGGGTAACTCCTTTTTGGATTGTTGATATTATTCGTCTTGCACTGTTAGTGTTTATTCCTTCAATTATACTTTATTTACCAAATTCGATGCTTTAATTGGATATCTAAATATCATGAGTGTTAGGTTTGATTTACAAAATGTCTCTGAGGAATACCTTGCAGATCCTTACCGTGTCCTAGCAGAACTCCGAGCACATTCGCCTGTTCATAAAAATAGTGATGGGACAGTTGTTCTAACCTGTTACGCCGACATTGTTCAAACATATCGGGACCCTTTGATTTGGTCGTCTGACAAACAGTCTGTGTTCAACACAAAATTTGGAAATACGCCCCTTTTCGAGCATCATACAAACAGTATTGTTTTTATCGATCCGCCAGACCACACGCGTATTCGCAACCTTTTCCAATCTGCTTTCACCCGAAAAGCATTGGCAGCCTTTGTACCTAGGATTACTGGCTTGGTAGATGAATATTTAGATCGCTTTGAAGATCAGGGTAAGATGGAAGTTGTCGAAGAATTTTCATTCCGCCTTCCAATTGAAGTAGTTTGCGATCTTTTGGGCGTTCCTCGCCAAGATCGTGAATTAATTCGGGGATGGGCTAACTCAATACTTACCGCACTAGAGCCAACATTAGTTCCAAAACAGCTTGATGATGGAAATCAAGCTGTTATCGATTTTAAACAATATTTACGTGATCTCATTGCATATAAGCGTGCGCATCCTCATGACGCACATGACACAGAGGTTCTAACCATTTTAGCGGATGCGGAAGCAGATGGTAAACGTCTCACAGAAGTTGAATTGTTGCATCAATGTATTTTCATGCTCAATGCGGGGCACGAAACATCCACTAATATGATCAGCCATGGTATCCATGAAATGCTGCTTAACCCTGATCAAATTGATCTTCTCTCCAAAAGCCCAGATCTTATTGAGCCGATGGTGGAAGAGGTACTGCGCTATCAGGCACCAATCCAGATTAACAACCGTCAGGCAAAATCAGATCAGATATTGTCGGGCGTAACTATACCAGCAGATACTACTGTCCATATGATGATCAATGCCGCCAATCGTGATCCGTCCCAGTTTCCAAACCCAGATCGTTTTGACATCTCGCGGCGTCCAAACAGGCATTTATCCTTTGGTTTGGGAGTCCATATTTGCGCCGGCAATGCTTTGGCTCGAGTTGAAGCACAAATCGCGTTCCAAAGGTTATTCCAGCGGTTTCCAAAACTTGGGTTAACCAGTCCTGCGGTCATTGCTCCAAGGCTGAGGTTCCGTGAGGTATCATCCCTACATGTCTGCCTGACTTGAAGTTTTATTTTTTTATTTTCAATAGATATCTTTGCCAGGATTCTTGTGCGGGCGGGAATTCAGCCTTTAACGGACCGAAAGGGCGCGATCTTTTTGCTTCTGGTTCCAGTCGACGCGATAATTGTTGAAGAAGACAGTCAACGGCTGATGACTGGCTTTAACAAACTCCAAAGGGTTCGAACCGTGGTGACTGATCGTCACCGCATGTCGATCAGGCAGGGTGAAAACTGGGGTGAATTTTATAATTTGCAATCAGACCCAACCGAAGTGAATAATCGGAGGAACAGGGATTCTACTATAAATTATGTAAGTATATGATATAAAGTCATAATACC
>CALCGO010000286.1 GCA_937901055.1 uncultured Rhodobacterales bacterium | reverse complement strand
CAATTGGCCTCTTCGATCATCTGGAATTCAGTGTTTGAAGGATCGAACCCCTGCAAGATAAACAGCGAAGCAACGAATGTCATTCCAGTTGCAAACAACGCAAGGCGCTTCGCATTTTTCACGGCCATTTCGTCGTCGCCGCGAAGGAAAAACATCAGGACGATCGCGCCGAACAGTGGCAGGAAGGTGACGATGGAAAGAAGGTTATCCATATTAGTGCGCCCCTCCGAAAATGGCGAACCATGTAATTAAGCCAACAACCCCTAGGATCATCGCAAATGCATAGTGGAACAGATACCCTGACTGGGCCTTGCTGGCCGCGCGTGTCAGGAATGGAATGAATCCCATGGCGATACCGTTAATGGTGCCGTCAATTACCGAGCCGTCGAGTTTTTTCCAAAGGAAATGGCCTAGGCGTTTTGCAGGGTTAACGAACAAGAAATCGTAAACCTCGTCAAAGTACCATTTGTTCAGCAAGAACTGGTAGAGTCCTGGGTTGCGTGTTGCCAATGCTTTCGGGAAAGCGGGGTTTATGATGTAGAAATAGTAAGACACCAAGAACCCAAGCAACATTGCAACGAACGGCGAAACTTTAACCCAGTTCGCAACGTCGTGCGCGTCATGTAGCACGTGGTTTGTATCGTGATTTGTATAGACCGCAACCGAGAACCATTCGGCCACATCATGCCCGAAAAAGTTGTTGTAGAAGAACATGCCGGCAAAGACAGCGCCCACAGCCAATACTGCCAACGGAATGATCATCACCATCGGGCTTTCGTGCGCGTGGTCATGCGTATGCTTGTCGCCTTTTTCCTGCCCGTAGAAAGTCAGGAACATCAGACGCCAGCTATAGAAGCTCGTCATCGCGGCAGCGGCTACCAACATCCAGAAGGCGTAATTCCCAACACTCGAACCAGCTGCAAAGGTGCTTTCGATAATCGCATCTTTCGAAAGGAACCCAGCCAGACCGATATTAGTTAACGGAATTCCAACGCCTGTGATCGCCAACGTGCCGATCATCATCGCCCAGAATGTGTACGGGATCTTCTTACGAAGTGCGCCATAGCTACGCATGTCTTGTTCGTGATGCATCGCCGTAATTACAGAACCAGTGCCAAGGAACAACATCGCTTTGAAGAACGCGTGTGTGAACAAGTGGAACATTGC
>CALCGO010000285.1 GCA_937901055.1 uncultured Rhodobacterales bacterium | reverse complement strand
TCCTAATCGGGATATTTTTGTTTGCAGCCATCGTAAAAGGCTTTTTAGGCATCGGTTTACCTGCCGCTTCAATGGCGTTCTTAACGCTTGTGATGTCCCCAACAGAAGCAATACCGCTATTATGGTTGTCCATTCTAGCTACCAACTCACTGCAGTTTGCCCAAGCACCAAACAAATTGGACATCGCGCGGGAATATTGGCTGTTCGCTTTGGCGATTATGGTGTCGATTTTCGTCACATCTATGTTCATTACGGCCTATCCGACAGCTCTGCTTACAGTGGCGATCGGCATTGCGATGATGCTGTTTTCTTTAAACCTGCTGTTGGGTGTTAAATTGAACATCGGCCCAGGGCGTGGATGGCATTTAGGATTTGGGGTGCTGTCAGGAGTATTGGGCGGGATCAGTTCAATCTGGTCACCCACTGTCGCAATGTATTTGGTGGCACGTGATGTCAGTAAGGAACGATTTATCGGGGCAACAGGATTCTTGTTCTTAGCAGGTGTCTTGCCTTTGGGTGCAGGTCAATTGGTTGCCGGAATCCTAACAGGCCCTGCATTGATCAAATCAAGCCTTGCGTTGATCGTCGTCCTAATTGGATTTCGCATTGGTGAACTACTGCGCCAACGTGTCAGCCAAAAATTATTTCGCAAAGCCGTTTTGATTGCGTTTTTCTTCATGGGTCTGCGCCTGATCATCAACGGCATTACCTAGGAACCATATAACATTTTGTTCAAATATAGGCGCTGGATTTTACCGGATGCTCCTTTGGGCAACTCTGGCAGAATATGTACCTTTTCTGGCGATTTAAATATTCCCACCTTTGCCTCACACAATGCACGTAACTGCTCGGGAGTGGCGTTCGATGTCTCGTTTAAACGCACTGCCGCCTCTACGCGTTCCCCATATTGCGCACAGGGCCGGGCGAATGCGGCGGCCTCAACCACATCGGGATGTTCGTATAGAACCTCGTCGATTTCTCGCGGCGCGATGTTTTCACCGCCCTTGATAATCAACTCTTTCAAACGCCCCGTTACAAAGACATAGCCATCTTCATCCATACGTCCCAAATCCCCCGTGCGCAGCCAATCATCATGAAAGGTGGCCGCAGTGGCATCGGGATTGCGTAAGTATTCTTTCATCACATTGGGACCTTGGATTTGAATTTCACCCTCAACCCCACAGGCACATTCAATACCATTCCCATCAGCAATACGCGCCTGATTGCTGATTGCTTTGCCCGCAGACCCAATTTTATGCAGGCGGGGATCCAATGGGTTAACCAAACATTGTGCTGCCGTTTCCGTCAGGCCCAAAGATTCCACAATACCCAAGCCAAAGCGGTCCTGAAAGGCACGCTGTGTTTCAACCGCGAGCGCCGAGGATGCAGAGCGCACAAAACGCAGGCGGGATTTCAAATCGGCACTTGGCTCTGCCGCTCCATGCAGCAGGTGACTGATGATCGTGGGGACAGCAGAAAACCACGTAATTCCGCCATCTGCGGCCTGTTGCCAAAATTTGCTGGCGGAAAAACGTGATACCATCGCCAAGGATCCACCTGATACCAAACTGCCCATGACGGACACGCACAGACCATTGATATGATAAAAGGGTAAAACCCCCATTCCACGGTCTTGTTCAGTCAATTCATGGGCCACACTGACAGTCCAACCACCTGCCAATAGGCTAGATTGCGTGTGAACGACGCCCTTGGGTCGCCCAGTGGTGCCAGAGGTATACATTAACAATGCATCGTCATCTGAGGAAAGGGGATGCAGGTTTTTCCGCTGATCCGTTGGCGTATATAGTTTCAACCGTTCTGGTTTCACCTGATGGAACACGTCCAATTGTGTTTCATGCACGAAAGCCACCCACGCCGCGGAATGATCCATGGCATAGCCAAGCGCATCCGGCCCTGCGGCTAAATTTAACATCGTAACACGAAACCCACCATAGAGCGCGGCAAACAACGCCTTAACCCCATCATATCCGTTGGGATGCATCACTACGATACTTTCACCTTTGACAATGCCTTGTGCCGTTAGATCAGCCGCCACCATCGCGCAGTGATCGCGTAAATCAGCCCAATTTAGGGTCTGTTCCGTTTCGGGAAAAACAAATGCCGTACCTCCGCGTTCAGCACGGGCGTCAATCCAATCCCTCAGCGTTCCTTGAGGAGGCGTAGTTGTATCAAATCTCATTTCCCAGCAAGGCTCCAATACCCATCAAAGATGTCTTCTAATTTGGGTTCACGCGATGAAATTTCGCGAATAATTTTTGTTGATTGTAGAAAGTGGCGATAGTTCACATTTTCATTCACAGAATTGCCCCCCCATGTGCCACACCCCATCGACAGGGAAAAGGGCATGCCATTAGTGAACGATCCACCCGTCGCAAATGTATGCGCCTGATTAACAATGATCCGACTGGTGGGGATTGCCGTTGCCAAGGTATACGCGCGCTCATCCAATGCAGAATGTAATCCCACCGAATGCCCTGCCCCCTGATAAGCCTGAATTTTATGCGTCATATCCAAAGCAGCGTCAAAATCAGACGCGCAATACAGAGCCAAAACACGGCTAAGTTTTTCGCCAGACAGCGGATGATCCGGACCTATACCTGATGTCGGCACAACCAAAAATTCAGTCCCCTCTGGCACGTCCACATCAAGGGCAGCAATCATTTTATCCGCATCTTGTGCAATGACCGAACGGTTCAAATGCCCATCCGGCCATAGTTTGGATACCAACGCTGCCTCATCCGCATAAAACGCACCACCTGCGCGCGCGAGTGCAGCAATGAAATCATCGTAAACTGCATCCACCACAACAACCGAATTTTCCGAGCTGCAAGAAGTGGCATTATCAAAGCATTTAGACGCCCGAATTTTTGCTGCAGCCCCATCCAAATCTGCGGTTTCATCTACGATCACTGTCACATTTCCAGCGCCTACAGCAACTGCTGGGGTCCCTGCGGTTTGTGCGCGATGCACGTTGTTTTGGCTGCCCGTGCAGACGATCATATCACACTGATCCATCAATGTTTGTGTCTTTTCTTTGGACCCAGGTGTGGGGATCATTTGCACCAGTGCGGGATCCTCGCCAATTTTCGCAAACTCGGCATGGATATATTCAAGCAACAGTTCACAACAGGCTACCCCCTTAGGCGATGGCGCGACCACAATTGAATTGCCGCATTTCAACGCATTGATTATGTTATTAGCAGGTGTAGCCGCAGGGTTTGTTGAGGGCACAATCGCACCCACAACCCCTTTGGGGCGGGCAATTTCCGTAATCCCTGTTTTAGGATCATCCGACATAACACCAAAGGTCACCACATTTTGAATATCCTGCATTAGACCTAATGTTTTACGATGATTTTTAATGATCTTATCAGGAACATTTCCCAGCCCTGTAGTTTCCACGGCCAATTCTGCCAAACGCCGATTGCGGGCGGGTTCCATAATCACCCATGCCACAGCTTGCGCAGCGTGGTCATAGCGCTGCTGCGATCCATTTTTTTCGTACTCTGCCTGTGCGATGCGCGAATGCGCAACAATCGCCTGAACGCCAGTATCCGTCATTCCATAAACTCCGTTTCAGGTTACCCCAGCCTTATGCCTTTGTCTTAATTGAGGTAAACGCGCGGTAGATGTTTGATGCAAGAGTGATTACACCTGCAGCGATCAAAATTGCACAAATTGGACGAGAAAAATACGTGCCCAAATCGTAATGCACCATCTGCATGCCTTGCGCGAAATTTTGTTCGCCAATTTTACCAAGAATCAAACCTAGTACAATTGCAGGGATCGAAAACCCAGAACGGCGCAGCAGATACCCAATAATGCCTGCTAGGAACATTACCATCACATCCAAAACCAAACCACGTCCGATATAAGCCCCTGTTGTGGCCAACATCAAAATAAGCGGTGCCAAGAACTGGAATGGGATTTTCAATAGGTTCAAAATAGTTTTGGTTTCTAAAACACCAATGATCAGGATGGACAAATTGGCGTAGAACATCGCCGCAAACACAATCCAAATCAGATCAGGTGACAGCATAAAAACCAATGGACCAGGTTGCAGATCATGCATTTGGAACACCGCAACCATCATCGCGGTTAATGCGCCTCCCGGCAGACCCAATGCCAACAGCGGGATCATCGCCGCACCCGTTGCCGCGTTGTTTGCGGTTTCTGCGGAAATAACCCCTTCTAGTTTACCCTTGCCAAACTCCTCTGGGTTTTTGGACCACCGCACAGCTTCGCCATAACTCATGAAAGCGGCGAGCGTGGCGCCAATGCCCGGCAGGATGCCACAGAAAAACCCAACTAGGATAGATCGCAGCACAGCGATTTTATGCATCCATAGTTCAATAAAAGATGGAAACGTCATGCTGACTTTGGGTGCCTGGTATTTACCGCTGGCCTTCTTCTCAGCCTGAACAAAGATTTCTGAAACCGCAAAGAACCCCAAGATCGCAGGGATAAACGCAATACCAGCGGCTAAATCAGTCATGCCAAAATTATAACGGTTGATGCCTCCCACCGGATCTTGACCAATGGTTGCGATCAACAATCCGATTAGGACCGACATCCAGCCTTTCCAAATGGTGCGCGCCCCAACGGATGAGGCGACGATTAGACCAAAGAAAACAAGAGCAAAGATTTCAGGCGGGCCAATGTTGCGGATCGCCCAATTTGCTAATGGTTCGGTTGCGGCCATCATAACGAGGGCCGATGCAATGCCCCCAATGGCCGAACACAACACGGCTGCGCCAACAGCCTTTCCCGATTGGCCTTTTTGCGTCATGGGGTAGCCATCAAACGCGGTTGGAGCATTTTCGGCGGATCCAGGAATGTTGAACAAAATTGCAGTAATCGCACCGCCATAGGTCCCAGTACAGTAAATGACCGCAAACAACATAACGCCCTGTGCAGGTTCCAGGCTTGCGGTAAAGGGCAACAAAATCGCCGCAAGTGTCAGCATACTAACCCCGGGGATTGCCCCAAACAACATGCCGCCCACGACGCCAAAGACGAAGATGCCTATCGTGAAGGGATCACCAAAAAGAGCTGCGGAACCCGCTAAAAAATTCTCGATCATTGCGCTTTAAATCCCTTGCAACTTAGCATTCAGTTTCAGCACCCACGCGCTGAAATCATAAAAGGGTGACACATTGCCTTGGGGCAATGGAGCGTTCAAAATCATTAGGAATAGCCCAATGAAAACACAATAAATAAACAGAGTCATGATCAAGATCACCTTCCATCTACGTTCGCCAAAAAACCAGATAATTGCGGCAATGAAAAACGGTGCACTAAAGTAAATGCCAATTGGTTTGAGCAGATAGGCAAATATTAACGGCGTCAGCAGCACGGCTATCATGCGGCGTACAGTTCCGGCCTCACTAAAGTCTGCCTTATCCTCCGATTGGCCCAAAGTTGCCTGTGTCGCGTTGCCATAGCGATAATGGAACCAAAGATTTCCAAGTGTCGCCAATAGTAAAAATCCAACCACAACTCGTGGCCATGCGGTGGCCCCAAAGATATAGATTTCGATAGGTTGATTGAATTCGAATGAAAAGGCGTAAAAAATGCCAGCGATCAACAAAAAAATCGCGGCTTCGATCAGATTACTGAGTGTTAGTCGTCCCACAGTATATTCCCATGCTCTCAGCAGAAAACATGGCGCCAAACGGCGCCATGTTATATTTATTATCTTTTGTTTATTTCACGTCTAGGCCCATGGCTTTGTACACTTCGCGATACTGCTCGATCGAACGGGCAATCAAATCTTTTGCACCGTTAGTATCACGATAGCTGTCAATCACAGTCATGAATTTTGATTCATTGAATGCCTGGTAGCTGTCTTCACAATATCCACGCTGAAAAGCCCACTTTAGCCATTCGACGCGATCTACTGGTGCATCTGCATGTACATAGAATCCCCGAAAACGTAGCAATGGATCAAAATCCATACCCACTTCTCGGTGCGTTGGCGTATCTGCAAACGCGGCTGGGCGTTCATCAAAGATTGTTAGGATTGGTTTAAATTGACCCGCATCAAGGAAGTTGCGCACATCACCAGGCTGCTCAAAAAGGGCGTCCACTTGTCCACCCAACAAGGCGCCGTAACGTGGGGCACCCTTGTCGAATGAGATCTGCTGAATTTTCATGCCACTTGCATCGGTGATAAAGCCCATTGTGACACGCTCCATCGAACCCTCTTTGGATACGTTCGCAATGGTTGCTTTGCCGTTTTGCGCCTTGACCCATTCTACAAAAGATGGCCAATCGCTAAAACGTGTTTCATTTGTGCGGATATACACCTGACTGAATGTCACCTGGCTAACCACCAGTGGGATCAAATCATCTGCTGGGTTTGGCATAGATGAATCCAACGCATGCGCAGAGGACGCGTCATCAATGTGTTCCAAAACGTTATATCCATCTGCTGGCGCCGCCATATAGGCCGTCATACCAACAGTCCCAGAACCGCCTGGTTTGTGATCGCGGTTGATTGGAATGCCAGTCAGTTCAGTCACCGCTTCGGCCATCGCAGCAGCTACCTGCCCTGATCCACCTGCAGGACCATATGGTACGATCATTGTCAAAGCACGCTCTGGAAACCCACCAGGTTTGTCAAAAGATGCTTCACCACGTTTACACTCAAATGCATACGCCGATCCAGCTGCCATCATCGCAGCACAAAGTGCCGCTGTTCCAATAATATTTCTCATTTTTTACCTCCCTTATGGGTGCCGCAACGTAAAATCTTACCCCTAGCTTGCCGAACCGAACCATATGGTTCACATATCAGACAACATCCTCAAAAGGCCCTTTACATCCATGGCACTTAGTCCAGCTTAACTTTTAATTTATTTCTGTCTATGTTTATTGTATCGTACCAAAATAAGTTTTTCTAACAGTCTGTTATCAGATTTCTAGCGCGGCAGGTTTGCAGTACCCGCGCAACAATATGTAATCTTGTTCCGCGCCAGGCTCACTGGAACCCGCAGAGGCATTTCTCCAAATTCGCAAAGCACCATAACTAGATGAGAACAACCCACCTGTCCTGGATCGATAAATTGGGGAGGAAACTCTACGCTGATTGCAGTCGTAAGCTACGCCATAAAACAAAACTTATACCTTCCAGTGTTCCAAAAGATAACATGAATGGGGCCCAAACAAAATGAACAAGGCGATGCGCGTAGAGCATCAACACCTTCCCTCGACTAGCAGCCATGATTCTGGGCCAAGCCAATCGCGCAATCTAGCCGTGGATCAAGGATATCGCATCAACTTCATAAAAAGAAAAATCTTTTGCAAAGTCCTGGTGGGGCAGGTCAGAAACTCAAAGCATACTTGAGCTTGACGCTGCTACAACCGACTGTGACGATGTGTGAGAAATGGTACGGTCAGGCCGAATATGAGATTACTCTGAACAACCAAAGTATACGTGAATGGGCGAATCCATAGTGAATTCCTAATCTCGACTGCCCACCTAACGAGAATTACTAAAACCAAACGAAATCTCACCTGTAAAAGTCGAGATAAATAAAATTTTAATATATATTTTATTTAGTTCTACGTTTTTAAGTCCGGCACCAAGGCGCCGGAGGCAGCTT
The DNA here is from genome assembly GCA_937901055.1 of uncultured Rhodobacterales bacterium. Lineage (GTDB taxonomy): Bacteria > Pseudomonadota > Alphaproteobacteria > Rhodobacterales > Rhodobacteraceae > NORP23. The sequence continues at coordinate 484 of CALCGO010000285.1, read as the reverse complement.
CCTTAACATGGTAAGATGGCAGCCTAATGGGTCCAGACACCACGACGATTTGTTGCGAAATTTTCCCCATAACCGCCAGGACGTACATTTGTTGCCCGCTTTTGCGGCTCCACAATCGTGGCTTGAATACCGTGACGTTCCGCATAGTCCACAGCCGCATCCTTAGTGTCAAACTGCAGACGAACCTGGGTTTGTGTATCGTCGCTGGAGGTCCAACCCATCAAAGGATCAATACGGCGGGCTTCCGAATGTGCAAATTCCAACACCCAAAGTTTGGTTTTGGCCGTCCCTGATGACATAGCTGTCTTGGCGGGCTGGTAGATTCGTGCAAACATGATGTCCTCCATAGCCGCTGTTTTAATGTCTTTCAGCTCCAAGGCAAGCACTTGCTCGCGCCTGGGTATGGGTACTTTAAGCTTATATCTATTGTTATCGTATGAGAGATATTAATCTATCTAGGATTGGCGATGACCTACTCTCCCAC
>CALCGO010000284.1 GCA_937901055.1 uncultured Rhodobacterales bacterium | reverse complement strand
GGCGCGCGAACGAGAGCTGTAGAGACCGGTCCTTGATGACGTTATGAGTTACGTCGCTACGGCGGCCAGTACTCGTTATCCAGACAAAGGGATAAAGGTCGCGGTGATCAAAGAAAATGTTGGTAGTCCGCTTGTGAAAACGAGTGGGCCATTCGTCCAAGCCAAAGCTCAGGCGAATCGAAAAGTCCACGGATATGAGCATACCCTGCATGCGGAATAATACCGCTCACCCTGCGTGCGCTCTTTCGCCCTCCGGGAACGGTCGTTAAGACCCTTTTCCAATGATTGGAAAACGTGGGTTTAAATTTTTTTGCCCTGTTGACAAAACTTCAGCCATATGAACGACCAGCATCACTCTGAGCCGCCGGAGGCGGTGATAGAGTGTGTGCTCTGGTTGTGTGCCGGGCTTGCCCGGCTGCTTGTTGATGCATTGTTTGTCGCGCGTTCCTCCGTGGGTTGCGGAAGATTGTGCAAGATATGGAGGTGCGAGACAAGGGATTAGTTCAACCCCGGGCCGGATGGTGGCTAGGGTAGCGAAAGGCAGAGTTTGGTTCCGTAAGGACTGGATGAAGGAAGCCGGACGCAAATACGCGGGCTGACGTACAGCAAGCGAATTGAGGCATATTGCACGGGGACGAGGGCGCAACACAGTCGGAAGTCCTGACCATTCGAGTACGGCGCAATATGTAGATTCGACAGTTACGCGTGGAAAGTAGCTGAGGAGTACCCCGGGAGGACCAAAGGTTCTCGCGGACTTATGCCGGAATGAGATCTCCCGGTGGAACAAGTTCTCGGCCCGCTGTGCGTTGCGTTGCGCAGGGTGGGATCTGCTACGGCAGGACACAAAACATCAACGTTGAGCCGCGAGTAAGTCACCCGTAAGGGCGGCAACATGCCGATGGTAGTCAGCAGAGGACGTATGAGGCGAGATTGGAAGAGCGGTCGGCGGAAATGCCGAACGCTGGAATCTGATATTGCTAAAGGTCTGAACGGTGAGCGGACGCGGGGCGTCCGTTATGTGTGCGTAGGAATAGGAGGATGGATTTATGAATTTAGAGCAGATGCTTATGGAACTGGGCGACACGCAACAAGACCGTTGCGAAAACACTGGTGCCGACGAGTTCATAGCAAACCGTCTTTCCGAAACTGCGACGGGAGAGAGCCGCCTGATGGAATCCATCTGTGCGGTTGATAATCGAAGGGCCGCCTTGAAAAAGGTGGTCAGCAATAATGGTGCGCCGGGGATTGACGGAGTGAAAGCTCGCGAACTTCCTGGAACGCTGAATCGATGCTGGGACGCGATCAAAACGCCCTTGCTCGATGGAACCTACGAACCGATGGCCGTGCGCCGGAAGTCGATCGAAAAAGCTGGAGGGGGAACCCGCGATCTGGGTATTCCGACCGTGCAAGATCGGTTCGTGCAACAAGCGATGACGCAGGTGCTCAACGCGCTGTATGATCACACCTTCTCGGACAGTTCCTTCGGATACCGTCCGGGACGCTCGCAGGCGCAAGCCGCCGAACGGGCGCGATGGTACGTACAGCAGGGGGCCAACTATGTGGTGAGCATCGACCTCTCCAAGTTCTTCGACCGCGTAAACCACGACCGGCTCATGAGCCGGCTGGCCACACGGATCAAGGACAAGCGAGTATTGAAGCTCATCCGTGCGTTTCTCAACAGCGGTATTACATTGGAAACCGACGAGACCATCTACCCAGGTGAAGGCACGCCGCAAGGCGGGCCGCTCTCGCCGCTCCTCTCGAATATCGTGCTCGACGAACTCGACAAGGAACTCGAAAAACGCGGACTGCGCTTTGTGCGCTATGCCGACGACATCGTGATCTTTGTCCAGAGTCAGAAAGCCGGAGAGCGCGTCCTGAAATCGGTCACCCGGTTTCTACGCGATCGCATGAAGTTGCAAGTGAACGAAACCAAAAGCAGTGTGAAGCGTCCGTGGAACGTCAAGTTCCTCGGCTTTCGGATCACGCGGATGATGGGCCACACGCGCCTCGGCATCCATCCGAAAGCCTTGGCGAGCTTCAAAGATAAGGTGCGGGAGATCACTCGCCGCACCCGAGGCATCAGCCTTATCCGGGTCATCCGTGAACTTAACGAAATGATCCCCGGCTGGTTAAACTACTTCCGGATCGGACTCAGCAAGAAGCTCATCCAAGAGCTCAATCGCTGGCTGATTCGGCGGTTGAGAGTTTTCCTGTGGAAACAGTGGAAACTGCCGCGCACCAAGGTCAGGAACCTGAAGCGATTAGGAATCAATCACCAAGCCGCAGTCCTCTTGGGCAACACCCGAAAAGGGCCGTGGCGCGTCAGCGATTACATGCAGATGAACTTTGCATTACCCGCAAAATGGTTCGAACAGCACTACGGATTAATCCGACTTCGATGAAACCCCGTCCGTCACAGCCGAGTCGCCGTATACGCGATCCGTACGTACGGTGATAAGGGAGGGCTCCTCAGTGATGGGGAGTCCTATCCCAATCGACAAGCTCATCACAGGTTTTGGAAAAATCTACCAATTGACAGGCGGATGGGGTAGCGTGCGCCCCTTCATGAAGGAAAAGAGATGGTAATATGGCTTTAATAGGAAAAACAAACTGGCTGCCGGTGGTGCGATCCACCGATTGCGGACTGATTCTCGATGGGGGTGATCTCGGTGAAATCCTGATGCCCAGACGTTATGTGGCGAAAGAGTTGA
>CALCGO010000283.1 GCA_937901055.1 uncultured Rhodobacterales bacterium | reverse complement strand
CGCCTGCTCAAGCAGATCTCTCGAGGTATTTCTTGATCGTATTCCGAGACAAACCCGTCTCTCGGCTGACAGACCTAATGCTCCGGCCATCCCGCAAAACGAGACGCCGGATCTTTGCGACGCTTTCCATGATGATCACCTGCTCTTTCCTCGCGCACAAAGCGCGAACATTAGCTCAACAGGTGGGTCAATTTTAGATGCTGATTACCCACCTAACCTCAATTATTCATGACCGCTGGGCGTTGCGCATTTTCCACGGCGAATTTGCCGCCTGAAGCGGTTTCAAGGTCAGGACGATTTGATCTGCGCTGGATTTCTGGGCTTTGGGTTCATCGCGGCACTACGGCCGCGACGTCTATGGGGCCTGAGCGGCGAGGTTCCCCAACATGACGTTGATGACGGGGACGTTTGGGGTCGCGGTCGGGAAGGATACGCGGATGCGGGTCTTCATCTGCTGGACGCGGGCGGCGATCTTGATGAAAGTATTGCGTATGGTCTCGAAGGTGGCGCTGCGCCACTGAGACTTCTTCGGCGCTGCGTTTCGCAGGCGAAGCATGAGCCAGTAGGCCGCCGTGTGTAGGAAAAGCCGGAACTGGTTGGCCTCCCATCGATGGCAAGATGTCCGGTCCGACTTCAGATAGAGCTTGTGTTCCTTGATAAGGTTTTCCATCCGCCCACGGGCGCAGTAGACCTTCTCGTAGAGGTGCTTCGCCCTTGCTTCCGTGATGTTGGTGACGATGAAGCGGACATCCGATCCGAGGAGGGTCGCCTCGACCCGCGCGATGACGCGGCGGTCGCGCCGCCAGCTCTTGGCGCCGTAGTTCGTCTGGAAGAAGCGCCGGACTTTGTCTTTATCATTCACGGCCCGCCGTGTTGCGACGTCATCGCGCCAAGGCGCGCTGATTTGGGCGAGACGTTTGTTGCCTGAGAGGCCGAAGATGTAGAGGCAGTTCATATCCTCCAGCACATCCATCACCTCCGGCGTCCCGTAATGTGCATCGCCCCGAACGGTGATTGTGACGCGAGGCCAATGAGAACGGATCTGGCGAACGACATGACGGATGACGCTCGCGGCTTCCTGGCCGGAGGGGCGCTTGCCACCGCGCAGAATGGCGGCGACAGGCTTCTGGGTAGCGGCCTCAAAAATCAGAATAGGTTGGAAGCAGTAGCCGCCCGCATGGGTGTTGAAGAGACTGAGCTGCTGGCCGCCATGGGTCAGGTCGGTTGTGTCGTCGATGTCCAGCACGATCTGCTGGGGCGGTCGCGAGAAGCTGTCGCAGAAGGCTTCAATCATCTTCACGCCCATTCGGGCGAGCGCCCGCCAGCTGACCGTGTTCTCAAGACGTGAGAGTGTTGGCTGGGAAGCGAGGCCAACCGTGCCGTCTGGCGTCTTACCGCAGAACATCTTCAGCATCGGTTCATGGCGCATCACATCGTGGTCGTCGCAGTCCTCATGGCCGCAGGCGATCGCTACAACACGGGCGTCGATCATCGAAGGGTAGCTGTGGATCACCTTCGAAGGATCCCGCTCATCTGGGATGCACGAGCCGAGCATCTCGCCAAACTCGAAACACCGCGCCGCCTCACGCAACAGGAGCGCGCCGCCATTGGACGACATCGTTCCGCCATCAAATCTGGCGTGAATATCAAGCCCGCAAACAGGTGACAGGCCGGGGAGAATAGGGATATCTTCGGACATGGCGGGCGAGGAACTCAGTTGGTTCGGATATGGGTTTGCTTGGTAACAAATACATAAACGATCTCAATCGCTTACACCACGCCCGCCACCCAATTCACGCCGCATTGTGAATAATCCGGGCTAGGTTTTCGTTATGATGGCAAAAGGGTCTATGTTCGGGATAGCACCATTTCACGAGCTAAGCTTGAATCTGGTGTTTCGTTGATTTGAAAGCTGGCGGTGCATCTGGTTGATTTGTTGTTGCAAGACACCAACCCAACCGAAGAGGACGCACCACCATGGAAGAAAGTAACATCGTCGAATTTGCCGGTCGAGACGGTATTTCTGATCCGCTGACGGATCTGTTGCGCAAAGGCGCGCGACAACTGCTGCAGTCAGCTGTGGAAACTGAACTGGAGACGTTTCTGGCCCAGTTTTCAGGTCAGAAGAATGCAGCAGGCCA
>CALCGO010000282.1 GCA_937901055.1 uncultured Rhodobacterales bacterium | reverse complement strand
ACCCAAGATCGTCGCCGTGAAATCCGCCCGAAAGCCAGACCGCACCGCCATCGTTGCAATCAGCGCAAACACAGCCAAAGCAATCCCGATCAGCGATATCCATGTCATCACAGACACGCCACCGTCAGTGCGGCGTGCGCGCAAGTATCGCCATGCTATGGCCCACTCGAACCCTGCAAAAGGGGGCGTCGTTCGTTTACTCACGCGTGCTTCCTTCGACGTCTGAATACTAATCGGGACATTCCCGCAAACCCTGCGAACCCGGTAAGGCCACCAAGTGCTGCGAAGGTTAACCCTTCGGATGTAACCGGCACCGCAGGCTTAAACGCCTGCCACGTGCGCTCCACCAGTTTGCTATCTGTCATATGTGTAAAATTTTTCAACCGACCCAGCGAGTTTGCGTTCTCAAGAACAATCAAATCTTCGCTAAGGCGGGTATATCGCGCAAACGTCGCCGACAAATCATCGGCGCGTATTTCTAGAAACTCGGAACCAGTATAGGTCGCCAATGCGTCAGCGCGGCTAAGACCTTGATCTGCCGCCGCACGGTCAAATTCTTCAGTGATAATGCGCAGCTCGTCCACCGCCCCACCGAGGCGTTGCTGGTATTGCTGCGTAAACTCGGGGAACTGGGACATGCTAACCCCCAGCGCCACCGCGCCTACAATACCTGGCAGATTTGCCATTTAACCCCCGCTGCTAAACGTCCGCGTAAATCTCGATGCACCGCTCAAGCGCCGCTTCGGGCGATAACTCAACCGTTTCACCCGTACGACGTGATGTTAGCTCCACCACACCATTTTTCAACCCACGAGGGCCAACTGTAATGCGCCATGGGCACCCGATCAGGTCCATCGAGGCGAATTTCGCGCCCGCACGTTCATCCCGATCATCATAAAGCGGGTCCAGACCTGCCTTAACCAAACCAGCATAAAGGCTTTCACAAGCCGCGTCCGCAGCCTCGTCACCCTGACGCAAATTGACCAAGCCGACGCGGAACGGTGCCACGCTTTCAGGCCATATAATCCCTTTGTCATCGTGATTTGCTTCGATAAGCGCCCCGATCAGGCGGCTAACGCCGATCCCGTGCGAGCCCATTTCAACAGGCTTGCGGCTGCCATCCGGCATCACAACATCCGCGCCCATGGCCTCGGAGTACTTAGTACCAAAATAGAAGATTTGGCCAACTTCGATGCCCCGCGCGGACATCCGCCGATCTTCGGGAACGTCATTAAATTTCGCCTCGTCGTGCGTTTCGTCGGTGCGTGCATACGGCGTTGTGAACTCGTCAAAGATGCCCTGACACTGTGCAACATCGTCAAAATCGACTTCGCGATCACCCAATCCCATGTCCAGAACTTTGCTGTCATAGAACACTTCGCTCTCGCCTGTTTCGGCCAGCACAAGGAATTCGTGGCTGTGATCGCCGCCAATCGGCCCCGTGTCCGCCTTCATAGGAATGGCCTTCAGGCCCATACGTTCATACGTACGCAAATAGCTAACCAAATGGCGATTATACGAATGCAGCGCGCCTGCTTCATCAACGTCAAAACTGTAACCGTCTTTCATATAGAATTCGCGCCCGCGCATCACGCCGAACCGAGGGCGAACCTCGTCACGGAATTTCCACTGAATGTGATAAAGCGTCTTAGGCAGCTCTTTGTAGGAGTTGATCGAGTTACGGAAAATATCCGTGATCAGCTCTTCGTTCGTTGGTCCGTACAGCATATCGCGACCGTGGCGATCGGTAATCCGCAACATCTCTTTGCCGTAATCATCGTAACGACCGCTTTCACGCCAAAGGTCCGCTGATTGCAGCGTTGGCATCAACATCGGAATATGGCCAGCGCGGATTTGCTCCTCGTGAACGATGTCCTCAAGGCGCTTCAAAACCTTAAAGCCCATCGGCAACCACGAGTAGATCCCCGCGCTAGATTGACGGATCATCCCTGCCCGCAACATCAGGCGATGGCTTGCGATTGACGCCTCGGAAGGGGTCTCTTTCATGATTGGCAAAAAGTAGCGGGTCAGGCGCATTTGCGGCCTCCAAATGGTTTGTTTCAAACGGGTTTATGACAACGCCGTCAGCCTTGCAATGGCAGGCACGACTGATTGGCAGGAAATTGATTGCATCGACTCGGATTTTCTGCTTTAAGGTGCGTCGTTGTCATGACAGATGTCGCTCCGCTTTAGGGTGTGAAGACGAACCACGGTGATAACATGGCCTAGCAAATTTGGCTCAAGTCCAGGGAAATAAGAAAACGGCTCGCAGCAATGTGGGCCGTTTTTGATTTTTAAACACGCGTTGCCGTAAGCTTGAGCTAATAGCTGAGAACCCCAGTCTGGTACATAAAATTGCCTCTCGGCAGTAATGCCGTGTAATCGGGAAGGATTATCAAAATGCTCCCACTCAAAACACGTCCCCTCGCAGGAATGTATTCAGCCAGCCAGTATTCATATCGGTCCGGAATTACTTCCGTGAAAGAAGTGTGCTTCTCTCTCCGATAGCCAGTTGGTGCGGCTATTCACCAAGGGCTCTCAGTAAGTAACAAATACTAATGGAACATGGCCAATATCTATAAACTTAAGTTTAAATTGCGACATGGGAGTGACTTTGTGTTATAATTGCAGCGTTGCCGCCAGCCCCATCGCGCGTGCCAGCGATCCCAACCGTTTTTCGACCACTTCCCCGCTCAATGCACCCGCTGGACCGTCCAGTGTTAGCGCCAAGGATTCGTCCTGCCGTGTCAATATCGCTTTGTCCAGCAATCCCGCCTGCGCACCCGAAATCATTGCCCCAAGCCGCATTGCCTTGCCCAGCGACACCGCATCGTTGATTTCGTCGTCGGATAACAACTCCATCATCCCCTCGCCCAGTGACGCCACACCGGAATTCTTATAGCGGCTCAGAATTGCCAGCCCCAAGAACAGCCGCCCTGCATGGTCTACACCTCCAAGGTTGGCGCGCGTGACCGCCTCGAAACACATCTCGGCGCGGTAATCGGGATGCGCCTGCCAGCTGGTGTCGTGCAACAGGCACGCAGCCAGTATCAGACGTCGCCGTTTTGCATCAACATCAGGGTAGAGCGGCCGCAACCATTCAAAAAGCACACGCCCAAACCCGGGGAACCGTGCCGAGGTCGCCTCCACATGCCGACATGCCTCGATCAACGGGTCTAGTCCGCGTGTTGAAAGCGGCATTTGTTCATAAAGCAAACCTTCCCGCAGCCCGTAACTGGAAATAATAACCTCCTCGGGTTCCAAGGCTTCCAGCAGGCCGGCCATCACCCGCGCAGCCATTGGCACAAGAGCCAACCGCTCCTTCGAGGTATCGGAATGCGTTTCTATTTCTTCGGCTTTTTGCGCCTCGATCCAGTCAACCGTCTCGCGTATTTGCGCAGCCGATAACCGGTATTCATGCAATACCTTAAACGGATACCCTCGGCGCTCCATATCCAGCCGCGCAAGGGCCCGCCATGAACCGCCCACCAAGAACAGATGCCCGAATTTACCGCCCACAGCATCCAGTAAGGCGCGGACCTCCCGCTTGATTAGCGCGTCCACATCGCCACCGTAGTCCCGCAATTTCAGCGGCCCCAGCGGTGACGTTCCACACGCCCCGATCACACCGTCTTGCAACTGCGCCAGTTCCATAGACGCACCGCCAATATCACAGACCAACCCGTTCGCCTTGGGCCAACCCAGCAATACACCTTTGGCAGAATACGCCGCCTCCTCGACACCGGTGATAACCTGCAACTCGATACCTGTCTCGCGCAGCACCTCTGCCGCAAACTCCGGTCCATCGCTCGCTTCGCGCACCGCAGCGGTTGCCACACCCGTTAACGCGCCTGCGCCGATGCCTTCCATTAAGGCTGCGAACCGGCGCAAAGCATTCAACGCTCGCACGCGCCCTTCGGGGTTAAGCCGGCCGCTTTCGGCCAAGCCTGTGCCCAACCCGCATAAAACCTTCTCGTTGTAGAAATACGCAGGCGAGCGCGAAATGCCGTCAAAAACCACTAACCGGACAGAGTTGGACCCGACATCCACCACTCCAACACGTGTTAGCT
>CALCGO010000281.1 GCA_937901055.1 uncultured Rhodobacterales bacterium | reverse complement strand
GCAGGATAGCTGCTATGCGCAAGCATCTTCTTGCCAAACGCTGCGTAAGGGCTTATGTCGTGCGCGAACGGGGTTGTCCAATGGGCAGCCCCGAATTTCTTCTGTTTTAAGGATACGCCCCATGGATATGCGTAACGTCGCTATCATCGCCCACGTTGACCACGGTAAAACCACGCTGGTTGACGAAATACTAAAGCAGTCTGGCCTTTATCGTGAAAACGAGGCGCAGCAAGAACGTGCGATGGACTCCAATGATCTGGAGCAAGAGCGCGGCATTACGATTCTTGCCAAGGCAACGTCGGTTGAATGGGACGGTGTTCGGGTCAATATCGTTGATACCCCGGGCCACGCCGATTTCGGTGGTGAAGTTGAACGTATTTTGTCGATGGTTGACGGTGTTATCTTGTTGGTAGACGCGGCTGAAGGCCCAATGCCACAGACTAAGTTTGTGACCGCCAAAGCGCTGGCGCTTGGTTTGCGTCCTATTGTTGTTCTGAACAAAGTGGACAAACACGACGCCGAGCCTGACCGCGCATTGGATGAAGTTTTTGATATGTTCGCCAATCTTGGTGCGGATGATGATCAGCTGGATTTCCCTGTGCTTTATGCATCGGGTCGCTCAGGCTGGGCCGATGCGGAACTCGAAGGGCCACGCAAAGACCTAACCGCGATGATGGAACTTGTTATCAAGCACGTTCCCGCACCTTCGCAAATAGCACATATAGACGAGCCTTTCCGTATGTTGGCAACAACATTGGGTGGCGATGCCTTCCTTGGGCGCCTTCTGACAGGCCGCGTAGAATCCGGTTCGGTTAAGGCTGGCGACAACATCAAAGCGATGTCGCGTGACGGGACCCTGATTGAAAGCTTCCGTGTAACCAAGGTTCTGGCATATCGTGGTTTGGAGCAGGCTCCGATTGATATCGGCGAGGCTGGCGACATTGTGGCGGTTGCCGGTATGAAGACCGCAACTGTGGCTGATACATTGGCTGAAAAGGATGTTACCGAGGCGATCGAGGCGCAGCCGATTGATCCGCCAACCATTACAGTGACATTTGGCATCAACACCTCGCCATTGGCAGGTCGTGATGGTGACAAGGTACAATCACGCGTTATTCGTGATCGTCTGGTTAAAGAAGCTGAGTCCAACGTGGCGATCCGTGTGAACGATACCGAAACCGGTGATGCGTTTGAAGTGCACGGCCGTGGCGAATTGCAGATGGGTGTTTTGATTGAAAACATGCGCCGCGAAGGTTTCGAGCTTTCGATTTCGCGCCCGCAGGTTCTTTTCCGTAACGTCGACGGCGTGCGCAACGAGCCTATCGAAGAAGTTACAGTTGACGTTGATGACGAATATTCCGGCACAGTGATCGAAAAACTGACCCAGCGTAAAGGTGAGTTGGCTGAAATGCGTCCGGGCGGCGTTGGCAAAACCCGCATCGTGGCGCACGTGCCATCCCGCGGTTTGATCGGGTATCACGGTGAATTCCTGACTGATACACGCGGTACTGGTGTTATCAACCGTATTTTCCACGACTGGGCCCCGTTCAAGGGCAAGATCGAAGGCCGTCGCGCTGGCGTTCTGATTTCCATGGAAGACGGCGAGTCGGTGGCTTATGCATTGTTCAACCTTGAGGATCGCGGCAAGTTCTTCATCGGCGTTCAGGAAAAACTATATCGTGGTATGATTATTGGCGAGCATTCGCGCGGTAACGACCTTGAGGTTAATCCGGTTAAGGGTAAGAAGCACTCCAACGTTCGGGCATCCGGTAAGGATGAGGCGGTTGTTTTGACAACCCCGACACGTTTCAGCCTAGAAGAGGCAATTGCCTATATCGACAACGACGAGCTGGTTGAAGTGACCCCAAAGAACATCCGCCTTCGTAAGCGTCATCTCGATACGCACGAGCGTAAGCGCGAAGCTAAAAAGCTGGAAGGCTGATAAAAACCGGCGTTTTGCAACCTGCCTTGCAAAACGCCAATATTCCTAAGATTGCAAATTCGCAAAATGGGAATATCACAAGTTGAGCTCAATAACACCTTAAGTAGAGAAAATATTCACGAAAAAGTGAAGTTTTTTATGCTGTAGTATCAACGCCTTATTGAGCAAATATTTGAAACTTATCTAAATGGTTATGTGGCGACAACGACTTTTAAAAATGTTGGCACACTCTATGCATCTACCTTACGTAGAGTATTAAATTTTGGAGCATGACAATGAAACACCCTGTAGATGTACACGTAGGTAAACGCATTCGCCACCGTCGTTGGATGGTTGGTATGACCCAGCAACAGCTGGGCGAGATCGTTGGAATTAAATTTCAACAGATTCAGAAATATGAAACTGGCATGAATCGCGTCAGCGCTTCTCGCCTTTGGGATATCGCGGCAGCCGTTGATGTGCAGATCAGTTTCTTCTTTGAAGGGCTTGATGCGAGCGAAGAAGATATCGTTCACGCAGCGACCTCGGCGGACAAGCTGAAAGGCGATCTGTTGGCTGATAAGGAAGCGCTGGAGCTGGTACGTTCCTATTACGCCATCCCTGAGCCACAGCGCCGTCGTTTGTTCGATCTGGCTCGTGTGCTGAGTGAATCTGCCGCCTAAATTTGTTGCTCCAATTTGGCGGAATTGGTGCCTATCAATTGACTGGCGTCTAAAGATATGAAATCCCCGTGCGGAAGCCTGTTTATGGTCAACGCGCGGGGATTTTTTTATGTTTTCACAAACCGAACAAGCCGAGTTGTTGGATGTAGCCAACGCATTGGCCGATGCCGCGCGGGAAATCACCTTGAAGTATTTCCGTGCGCCCGAGTTGCAGGCCGTCAACAAACTTGACGATGGGTTTGACCCGGTAACGATTGCTGACCGTGAAGCGGAAACCGCGATACGGAACATATTGGCCAAGCGCCGCCCCAACGACGCTATTCTGGGGGAAGAGTTTGGCAATAGGGCCGGAACCTCCGGCCTTACGTGGGTGATTGATCCGATTGACGGCACAAGGGCGTTTATCAGCGGCATACCGTCTTGGGGTGTTTTGATCGGGCTTGATGCAGGCGATGGTCCGCTGTTGGGCGTCGTCGATCAACCTTACATAGGGGAGCGGTTTATCGGCGCGTTTGGGCAGGCGCGCTTGGTGGTTGGTGACGAGTCGCGCGACATTTCCAGCAGCAAATGTGAAACACTTGGCGAGGCGACGTTGATGTCTACCTTCCCGGAGGTCGGCACGGAGGTCGAGCGTCTGGGCTTTGAGGCGGTGCGTGACCAAGTGAAGTTGACGCGATACGGGCTGGATTGTTACGCCTATGCACTGCTGGCAATGGGCCAGATTGATCTGGTGATCGAGGCCGGATTGAACGCTTATGACATTCAGGGCCCTCAAGGTGTTATCGAGGCGGCGGGTGGCATAGTGACCGATTGGCAAGGTGGCCCCGCGCACAATGGTGGGCGCATTTTAGCGGCGAGCAATGCGGTTTTGCATGCGCAGGCGTTGGAAATTTTGTCAAAGGTCGCGGATTAACGCGCCAACTCTAGAACCATTGGTCCCATGTGGGCGACGATCAACAGGACACCTTCGGCGTTGGGATGGGTTGCATCGTTTTGCATGTACTTCGTCAAAGCAGAAGTGTCTTGGGCGGCCCCGAAGCCTTCAAAGAAGTAGGGGTAGAGCAAGGTATCGTATTTAGTCGCGACGGCAGGGTACATCGCGTCGAATTCTTCTTTGAACTCGGGGCCAAAGTTTGTTGGGGCGGGCAAGCCCACCAGCATTACGGGCAGGTTACGCGCGCTTAACAGCGCTACGATACCGTCCAAGTTTTGGTGCGAGGAGGTCGGGAATATCCCGCGCAGCATATCGTTGCCACCAAGGGCGACGATCACGGCGTCCACGTCATCGGTTAACGTCCAGTCGATACGTGCCAATCCGCCGGCGGTCGTGTCACCGCTTAGACCTGCATTAAGGACCTCGATATGTTCACCACCGTTTGCGTGCAACCACGCCTGAAGTTGGGGCACGAAGCCTTGGTCCTCGGGCAGGCCATAGCCGCGGGTAAGCGAGTCGCCGAAGGCCACTATCGTAAATGTGTCTTCGGCCTGTGCGGGGTGTGTGGTTAGTATCCCCAAAATCATTGCGAGCAACAGCTTGTGTGTGAACGATAAAAACCCATATGCCATGGGATAGGTATTGCTAACAAAGGTATTAAACAAATGAATTCTCCTGTGATTTCCCTGAACGATATGAATTTAACGCTTTCGGGCAATGCGGGGTCTGTTGATATTTTGAAGGGTATTTCCCTGACTGTCCAGAAGGGCGAGACACTTGGTTTGATCGGCCCTAGTGGTTCGGGCAAAAGTTCGCTGCTTATGATCATGGCGGGGCTGGAAAATGCGTCGAGTGGCGACGTTTCGGTTATGGACAACGATATTACCACGATGAACGAAGATCAAATGGCGCGATTTCGGCGTGACCATATGGGGGTGGTTTTTCAATCCTTTCACCTGATCCCGACGATGACCGCCTTGGAAAACGTCGCGACCCCGCTGGAACTGGCTGGTGACCGCGAGGCTTTCAGCAAAGCCGAAGCCGAGCTACGGGCCGTTGGCTTGGGCGAGCGGTTGGACCATTACCCGGCGCAAATGTCAGGTGGGGAGCAGCAGCGGGTGGCTTTGGCCCGCGCGGCGGCCCCTCGGCCAGAGATATTGTTGGCGGATGAACCGACGGGGAACTTGGATAGCACCAATGGTCAGGCGATCATGGAGATGCTGTTTGTTCTGCGGGACCGGCATGGTTCAACGCTGGTGCTGGTCACGCATGACAAAGGGCTGGCAAAGCGGTGTGACCGGGTTATCCAGCTTAACGACGGAAAGATCGACGCATGAGCGTGATGTTTCGTATTGCGTACCGTGAACTGCGGGGCGGCTTGGCAGGGTTTCGGATATTCCTGCTGTGTCTGGCCTTGGGCGTCATGGCAATCACCACTGTTGGTTCTGTTCGCATGGCGATCGAGGAAGGGTTGGAGGCGGAATCGGATGCTATTTTGGGCGGCGATGCGTCCATGCAATTCACCTATCGCTTAGCCAACGAGGTAGAACTGGCATGGGTAGATGAAAACACCGAACAAGTTTCGCAGATCGTTGATTTTCGGTCCATGGTTCTGTTCGAGGACAACGGCGCGCGCGAACGTAGTCTGGTGCAAATTAAGGGAATCGACGGTAACTATCCGCTTTATGGCAACGTCGGACTGAACAATGATATGTCGCTATCCGCCGCTTTGGCCATAACGGATGGTCTGCCGGGGTTGGTTGCGGAACAGGCTTTGTTTGAACGGCTTGGTCTGGAAACTGGCGATGTTTTACGCCTTGGCACCAAGGATTTTCAGCTTCGTGCCGTGTTGACGGACGAGCCGGATGGCGCGGCATTAGGGTTTAGTCTTGGCCCTCGGGTGATCGTTGAAATGTCGGCGTTAGAGGGAAGTGGATTGATGAGTGCGGGGACGTTGTTCAACTCCCACTATCGTCTGATTTTTCCTGACGGAACAGATGGCGCGGTGATTGGCGAGGAGGCAAATACCTTGTTCGGGCAGTCGGGTATGAGCTGGAGTGATTCCACTAACAGCACCCCCACGCTTAGCCGGTTTGTCGAACGGATTGGATCGTTTCTGATTATCATCGGGCTTGCTGGTTTGGCTGTCGGTGGTGTCGGGGTTTCTGCCGCGGTGCGGGCGTATTTGAGCACCAAAAACGAGACGATCGGCGTTCTAAAAACGCTGGGGGCCAGTCGTGCGATGGTTTTCGGAATTTATCTGACACAGATCGGGGTTTTAGCCGTGTTCGGTGTGATGATCGGGCTGATACTGGGTGCGGGCATTCCTGTGCTGGCCGGCCCATTGCTTGCGGAACAACTGCCGGTGCCAGCAAATTTCACGATCTATTGGGAACCTATATTCGAGGCGGCAATATACGGTATGCTGACCGCGTTGATCTTCACACTTTGGCCGTTGGCACGCGCGATTGATATTCGTGCGGCGGGGCTATTTCGCGATGAGATCGACGAAGGCCAAAAACTTCCCCGGTGGTATTATATGGTGATTATTGCCGGTTTGGTTGCGCTGTTGGTTGGGTTGGCCGCCTGGTTTGCGGCTGTGCCGAAACTGGCGCTTTGGTCGGCGTTCGGGGTGATGACGGCGCTGGGTACTTTGGCGATCACCGCACGCGGGACTAAATTTCTTGCCGCACGGTTGGCACGATCAAGACTTACGCGGGGGCGCCCTGCCCTAAGATCCGCACTAGGGGCGGTTGGTGGTCCGGGCGGCGAAACGGCTTCTGTGATTTTGTCGCTAGGGTTGGGGTTATCTGTGCTGGCAACCATTGGGCAGATTGATGCGAATATGCAGTCCGCAATTTCGGAAGAACTACCGACTGTGGCACCGGCGTATTTCTTCCTCGATATTCTGAACGACCAGCGTGACGGGTTTGTCGAGATTGTTCTGGCAAACGAGGATGTCGCCAAAATCGAAACCGCGCCGATGTTGCAAGGGATGATTACCAAGGTGAACGGCCAGCCCGCCAAAGAAGTGTTCGGGGATCATTGGGCGATTGAAGGCGACCGCGGCATTACATATTCCGCCATTCCGCCCAACGGCGTGGAGCTGACCGAAGGGGAATGGTGGGCAGAGGATTATTCTGGGCCACCGCTGATGAGCTTTACCGCTGATGATGCGGCGGAACTGGGGTTGGTGATTGGTGACCAGATTACGTTTAACGTATTGGGGCGCGATATCACCTCCACTATTACAAATTTCAGGGATGTGGAATGGTCTGGCATGGGCATCAACTTCCTTATGGTTTTGAATCCGGCGGCATTGGAAAATGCCCCGCATTCGCATATCGCCACGGTTTATGCCGAAGCTGAAGCCGAAGGCGCGTTGCTGCGCGAGGTGGCCGATGCCTTTCCGAATATCACGGCGATCCGTGTTGGCG
>CALCGO010000280.1 GCA_937901055.1 uncultured Rhodobacterales bacterium | reverse complement strand
AGCCGTCGCTGCGGGCCTGCTGGTGCAAGCGTAACTTCCATCATGGGATGGTCGCCGATGCCGTCGCCCTCTTCAAACAATTGGCGACGCGTTTCATCGGAATAGGATTGTTCCACCATTTGAACAACCGCTTCGTGCTCCGTGTACTCTGCAAGACGCGGGCGATGCTTCGGCAATTGCTCTTCCTTTGCATCTAATAGATGGTTTGCCGCTGGATTTGCATAAAGCACTTCGTTTCCCCTGCCTAATAGAACCACCCCTTCGGATAGATGTTCTAAGCTGCGGCGCATAGCTTCTCGCTTATGCATAAGCCTTTGGGTGTCATCGGTTGCGTTTTTGTGTTGCCAGCGCTCTCGCAACCAGAGTGCGAAAAGCACTAGTGAGCTTGCAAGAAAAATCCAAGCGGTGGTCGCGTTCATCTAGCTAGTCGTCCGGTCCGAGAATCGATAACCAACCCCACGCACTGTCTCAATGAGGTCACCCTTCTCTACAAGTTTTTTACGCACTGATTTCACGTGCGTATCGATATTCCTTTCTGTCACAATCACGCCCGCACCAATGGTGTTGTCGAGCAGCTCGCTCCGTCGAAATACGCGACCAGGATTTCCCGCAAGCGTTTGCAACAGTTTGAACTCAGAAGGAGTGAGTTGAACGGGGTCCCCGTTTGCAATCCGCACCTCAAACCGTACTGGATCAATAACCATGTCATCGACCGTGATTAAAGAATCGATAACGGTGGAGTCGTCAGGCGCCACACGCTTTAACAGGTTCTTCACACGGGCGGTGAGCTCGCGCGGACGCGCTGGCTTCACAAGATAATCGTCGGCACCAATGCCTAGTCCAAGTACCACGTCGGACTCTTCACCCTTGGCGGTCAGCATGAGAATCGGCACGCGGCGAAAAGCGGACTCTGCGCGGAGTTGTCGACAAACTTCGATGCCATCTAACTTGGGCAGCATGACGTCTAGGACAATCAAGTCTGGGCCGTGCCGGTGTGCCATTTTTAGGGCTTCATCTCCATCTCTGGCCAGGACCAAACGATAGCCCTCCAGTTCAAAGGTCAATCGCAAGATCTCCAAGAGATCTGGATCGTCCTCCACTAGGAGTAGAGTTTTCTGCATCATGTCAGCCATCGTCGCGCCTGAGGGTGTCCTCTGCTTGAACATTTTGTGAAGTTTATGCGAAGCACCTTCCCACTTTCTGCAATTGTTCTCATACTCTTGATGTCATGCTCGCCTTCGACCCCGCGACCCTCCTACCTTTGCTGCAGTGCCCAGTTAGCCGCAAACCGCTCAAGCTGGTTGGCGAAGAATGCCTGGTATCCACCGATGCCGAAACGCGCCTGCGCTTCCCTATTGTCGACGGCATCCCTGTGTTGCTAGAAGAGGAGGCTACTGCGCTTTCTGAGGACGAGTGGAAGGCCATGATTGTGAAGGCCGATGAGTGAAACCATTTTCAGCCAGATTTTGTCGGGTGAAATCCCCGTAGATTATCTTTATGAAGATGAGCACGCTGTTGCCTTCCGCGATATTGCGCCCCAGGCGCCTGTGCATTTACTTGTTATCCCGCGCAAGCCGCTGAAAAGCCTGCAAGCCGCCTCCTCCGACGACACCAATTTGATTGGCCACCTCCTGCAGGTGTGCAAAGAGGTGGCCAAAAGAGCCGGCTTAGAAGCTGACGGTTATCGGGTGGTGACTAACGTGGGAACTGACGGCGGTCAGAGCGTGGAGCATTTGCACTTTCACGTCCTTGGCGGCCGCGCCCTTGCCTGGCCCCCTGGGTAGGGCGCTCTTGATTCGTTTGCCCGCGACGACTTTGCATCGCCTCGTGTAATCGAGCGCGCTCAATCTCGTCCAGTTGGCCATCGCCATTCGCGTCAAAGTGCTGCATGATGCGAGCGCGACGCTCTTCCCGCGTTGGGCGTTGATCGCCCCGAGCCTGATCGCGTTCCCGGGTTGGGCGCTGTTGCGCTTGACCTCGGCCCTGGCCACGTTGCTCTAAACCTTGACGCTCCCGATTGGGGCGCTCTAGTCCTTGCTCTTGCCCGCGAGCACGGCGCTGCCTTTGCAGGCCTTCGCCCTCGGACTGACCGCGGCGACGCTGTAGTTGTTCCCCTTCGGCTGGACCGCGACGCCCCCGATTGGAACGCTCTAATCCTTGGTATTGTCCG
>CALCGO010000279.1 GCA_937901055.1 uncultured Rhodobacterales bacterium | reverse complement strand
CCTTCTTTAGCCTTGTCGCAAGCGCTGCAACAATTTCAAAACCGTTCGCCCGTCGCCTCAATTTCCCCGCACATCGGTGGAGTCGCCTTTATCACCGGTTCTCTCGGCGCAGGTGGCGCGGAACGCCAAATGACGCGCTTGGCGGTTGAGATGAAACGTAATCAGTCGATCACCACCCCAGATCAAATAGGGGTCAACGGCCCAGTCGAAGTCTTCGTCACCACCCTTTCCCCTGAACGGGGTCGCGATTTTTTCCTACCGAAATTACAAGAGGCGGACATCCCAGTTTCCGTAATCAGCCAGCTTCCAGCGGGTCCGTCCGCCGTGCCGGAAAACCTGTTCCGTTTCCTCCCACCGCAAACCGCCGAGGCTGTTCGCCGCCTTACACCCTACCTCACGGCTATGCGCCCGGAGGTAGCTTACATTTGGCAAGACGGGGCGGTTTTAGCCACGGCGCTGGCAGCACTCAGCGCAAACGTCCCGCATATCGTTATTTCGTTGCGCGGAATGCCACCAGACTTGCGCCCCGAAATGATGAAAGACGAATATTTCGACATGTATTGCGCCTTGTCGAAAATTCCAGGCGTGACGTTTTCCGCAAACACCCAGGCAGGCGCCGATGCCTATGCCCGTTGGCTAGAGCTGCCCACCGATACCATCCGCGTTGTCCATAACGCCGCTGAAGTAATCAATGCTGAAGGCACCGATCTGGAACACAAACGGTGGCAAAAATTCGTGAAATCCACGCCCGACGCCGACTTCACCTTTGGTGCGGTTTTCCGTTTTGATCAAAACAAACGCCCGCACATGTGGCTTGAATTTGCAGCCGCCGCGAAGGTTGCTCATCCAAACAGCCGATTTTTGCTGGTCGGCGACGGCACACTTCTATCCGCCGCCCAAACTTACGCCGAGGAACTCGGCATCGCGCATCGCTGCCTGTTCGTCGGGAAATCCCGTAGTGTCGGCTATTGGTTGTCCAAAATGGACGCACTGGGCCTGACATCACGACTTGAAGGCCTAGCAAACGTGTTAATCGAGGCACAGCTTTCCGGCATCCCTGTCATTTCACCCCCCGCTGGCGGTGCTTCCGAGGCGTTTATTCCCGACCAAACAGGTTTCTTGCTCGGGTCCACCGAACAACCACAATTGGCCCAATTTCTGGGGCATTTCCTGACGCTCGCAACTAACACAACGCAACGAAAAGCCATGGGAGAGACCGCCGCTGCTTTCGCCTCCGAAGCTTTCGCAATGGGCAGCATATTGCCCAAAACTTTGCAACTTCTTTCAGGCGCGCCAGCCCCGGAAGCCTTCTACAGCGCGGCTGTCCGCGCATGACACAACTTGCGAATGGTGCATGGAATTGGGCCGGAACCATCCACACAATCATGCTGCGCGAAGTCCGATGTCGTTTCGCAGGTGACCCGCTTGGATATGCATGGGCCTTTCTCGTCCCGCTTTTGTGGGTCGGGACGCTGATATTTTTCTTCACCCTGCTGGGCCGCGCCCCCGCAATTCCTGTTGACACGCCCGCCTTCATTGCCACCGGCGTCGTGCCTTACGTACTGTTTCGCTACACCATCACCTCGATGAGCCGTGTTGCGAGCACGCATCGCCATCTGGTCCATTTCGGCGGCGTGCGTAGCTCGGATTTACTGTTCGCCGCAGCTTTGCTGGAACTTCAAAACGCCATCATCATCTTCGCATTGATCTGGGTGCTGATATCCGTAACCTTCGGCCCAACGGCGATAAACAACCCTTTGGTGTTCATCCACGGACTGCTCTTAGCCGCCACGTTTGGTGCTGCGGCTGGTCGTTTTTTTGCGATCCTTGGCATGGTTTCCGAAACGGCCAAGCGCATGGTTCCCGTAGTGCTTCGCCCAATGTTTTGGATATCCGGCATTTTTTTCACGGCACCCGAGCTACCCTCCACGCTGCGCCCATATCTGCAATGGAACCCGTTGCTGCATGCAATCGAGATCACTCGCTCCGGTGTCTTCCTCGACTATACGTCAGACTTCGCCAACATGGCCGTTCCTTTGGGCTACTCGGCGGTACTTCTGATGGCCTCCTACATATTGCAAACCGCTTTCAGGCGAAGTCGCAACGGGATGGAACTGACATGATATCCCTGTTCGACGTCAGCCGGCACCACCCCGGAAAACCCAATCCAAACATCATTTTGAACAATGTTTCAACACAATTTCCGCGCAAAGAAAGCATCGGGATATTGGCCTTGGGCGGAGCGGGTAAAACCACACTCGCTCGGGTACTGTCCGGCGTAGAGCGCCCGGACGTTGGTTATGTCACGCGCCACAACAGCCTGTCACATCCGCTTGGCAGCACCGCGGGGTTTTACGCGGGGCTTTCAGGGGCGCAAAACGTTCGTTTTCTCGCCCGATTGCTGCGTCGAAACGTCAAAGAAACCACTGATTATTGTGAAAGCTTTGCCGATATCGGTTCCTACTTCAATCGCCCAGTCAGCCAATACGCGCCCGTCATGCGCGCACGGCTCGGTTTCGCGTTTTCCATGTCGGTCGAGTTCGACACGTACTTAAGCGACGGCATCACCAGTGCGGGCGACCATAATTTTCGCGACAAATGCGAAGCTGCGTTGCTGGAACGCCTGAACCGGTCGGGCCTGATATTGCTGTCACGTCACGCTCGCACCCTCAATCGGTTCTGCACGAAATTTTATGCCCTGCACGCTGGGCAGTTGTTGCCCTGTTCCTCGGCAGAGGAAGCGCAAGACATCCTCGATTACGCAGGTGGGTACGGCAACACGTACTGGAACGAGGCCGCCCGCCATGCCGGATAATGTCCCGACACAATCCCCAACGCTGGCGCAGGAACAAGAGCGCCTTCGCAAGTGGCGAGAGGTCCGTCGCCAAGCTGCCGCGGATCCGAACACTGAACGTCTACGTCAGGCCGACACAGATCGAAAAACGCGTCTCGATCGTTTTGAGACCGACAAAGCCGAACGCATTCGCTCCGCTGAAACCCGTCGCCGCGAGGAAGCCGAGGCGACGGAATCGCGGCGCATGGACAAGGCGCGCGCTCATTTAGATGCGCTAGACGACATCGAAACTGCTCGCGCAGCCCTAATCACTGCGCGCCTGAAATCCCGCCGTGTGACGGCAGGATTGGTGGCAATGTTCGTTTTCCTACCGACGTTGCTAACCGCGGTTTTCTATTCCTTCATCGCCGCACC
>CALCGO010000278.1 GCA_937901055.1 uncultured Rhodobacterales bacterium | reverse complement strand
GCCTACACACTTTCCAGGCGTGCGCCTTCGACCACTCGGCCACCTGTCCGTTGGGGGTCTATATACCGCCCCATGAGGCTAGATCAAGAGGATAAGCGCAGATCGGGAATAAGAATTTTCGATCCACCGATCGCGACGAGTTCCAGCACATTGAACTCGTCTGAAATTACTTGCTGTTCGAACCGACTCCGCTGATCGCGTCGCTTACAGCCGCCCCGATTTGGTCTATATTTTTTAGTGTTACGTCGTGCTGATCAAACGGAATTTCGATACCTTCTAGCGTGAATCGACGGGCTATCTCGAAATTGATATCCGAATGCACCGACAAAATTTTATTCACATCGCGAATAAACACACGCAGTTCAAAATCGAGCGAGCTCGCACCAAAATTCTTGAACACAACAGAGGGTGCCGGATACTTCAACGCAACTGGATGATCGGTCGCAATCGACAGCAATACTTCTTTAACCTTTTCAGGATCAGTGCCGTACGCCACCCCGATTGGCACTTTCACGCGTCCCGATAAGTCCGGCGAGGTCCAGTTCAGCACGCTTCCTGCGATCAGGTCCGAATTTGGAATAACAACGGCGCACCGGTCAAAGGTATCGACCAGCGTCGCCCGAACCGAGATTTTTCGCACAATGCCCTCGTGGCCCCCGGCAATAATCCAGTCACCTTCTTTGATCGGGCGTTCCACCAGCAGGATGATGCCTGACACAAAATTTGAAACGATCGCCTGAAGGCCAAAACCGATACCAACGGACAATGCACCAGCAACAATCGCGAGGCTCGACAGGTCAAGCCCCGTGGCCGATATCGCTGCCAAAGCGGCAATGCTAACACCGGCATATCCCACCCCGGTCAAGACGGCCGTTTTGCCGCCTATATCCATCCTTGTACGCGGCAATACCGTGTTGCGGATTGTTTTTTGCATCAGCCGGGTAATCGTGTAACCGACCCCGAAAACCACGATAAACACCAATAAATCTGTCAATGAGAAGCGGCTCTCGCCGATGGTTACGCCGTCGCTTAACCAACCCCAGACTTCCCACAAATCGCTTGGACGGGCACCCCATATCAAAGCCAGCAGTGGTATGGCCCCAACGGCCAGCAAAAATCCTACGAATACAGGGATCAGGCGCGTTTGATCGCGCCGCAGTTCATGCCCTTCTCCCTCAATCCAATAGTCCAGAAACGCGCGGATCAGATTAAACAGCACCAGTATCGTGGCCAGCAAAGCAAGCGTCACGATTGTCGGAAACACCAAGAACCGTGCGGCAGCAAAGTAGCCGATTGCTGCAAAGATTGGCGCAATGATTGCGAAGACCATCAGCAAACGGGAAAGGATAGACGAGAATATGAATTTTGACGTTTCCGCCTCGTCGCTCATATTCAGATCGGCATGCCATCCGTTCTTGAGTATGCCCGATAGTCGGTAGAATGCGAAGCCGGCTATGGCGATCAGGGGAAAGTCCAACACCGCTTGTGTGCCAATCGAAAACTCCCCTTGAACGGTGACCGCTGACAATAGAACGGCTGCTGCGTACACTATCCCTAGCAAGACGACCATGCGGTACCCGGATCGGGCGGCACCGTCGCCTTTGCCCTTTTGTGCGGTGCCGAACACGCTGTGACCCAGCCACGGCGCCGCTACCAGGACCAAGGCGATTTGTGGCAACACATCTACAATTGCAGTGCCCCAGACTCCTGCTAATTCAGAACTGCGAATGGCAAATATGACTGCCGCAGCACCGGCACTTGGTACCAGCAAACGCGCCAAATCGGCCAGCGAGGATTGCCACACCGTAACATCGCCACCAAGTGCCAAACCACGTTTTATCAAATCTGCAAAGCCACGCCGCACCCCAAGCAGCATCCACAGACCAAGCCCGGCGAACAACAGAGCCAACGGGGCTTTTTGCGCCAATGAAGATCGGCTTGTTTCTTGGGCGAACGTGTCGCGCACTTCGCCAATCAACCGCGTAGTGTAATGCGAAACGGCGCTAAATGCTTCGGACCAGTGTATTGGGTTCAGCGGGGATGGTCCCAGCTCCACCAGAGTGTCGGAGAAACGTGTTCGAATAACGGCGTTGATATCACGTATCAACCCGTCAGCGCGTCGATAGGCAGCCTGTGCCAGCAACAATGGCACCGTTTCACGCACGATAGCGGCTTCGAGAGTAGTTCTACGCGCCGCTATTTCCGATGCCTCCACAACTCCGTCATCTGGAGGCGGCCCAAGCGCATCGATCTCTGCGCGGAGGGGAACGATATTGCTTTGCGTGACAACTTCCAGCCCCAAAGCCTCGCTTCGTTGTTTTACCAATTCGGCGCGCAATGCTTCTAGTGCTGGAGTGGATGCCAAATCGGCTTCAAGCACCTCTTCTGCACGCGTGGCAGTTGCGACCCATGCGTTAACCATTTCTGTATTGTCACTCTGCGCAATCCCGGCACTTGACATAAACATGGCGATCAATGCGGTTTGTAAGGCGACAATCAAAAATTTCATTTGGCTAATCCACTATTCCCTAACATCCGGCATCGGATCGGCCACGGAGTCGAGCCATACAGGCACCGGAAGACCTTTTTCGCGCAGGAAGATAGGGTTAAATAGTTTCGATTGGTAGCGCGTGCCGAAGTCCGCCAGCACGGTCACAATCGTCTTACCCGGCCCCATATCCTTGGCCATCCGTATCGCACCCGCTACGTTGACACCAGAGGATCCACCAAGGCAAAGCCCCTCGTCCGCTAGCATTTCGAACACGACAGGCACAGCCTCCGTGTCGGGAATGTTGTAGGAAAAATCAACAGACAAGCCTTCAAGGTTTGCCGTGATCCGGCCCTGCCCGATCCCCTCCATTATGGAAGAACCCTCGCCCTTCAACACACCATTAGTATAGAAATTATGAAGGGCTGCGCCATCCGGATCGGCCAGCCCGATCTTGATATCTTTATTGCGCTCATGCAGGCCCATGGCCACACCAGCAAGCGTACCACCTGAGCCAACGGCACATATGAAGCCGTCAATTTTGCCTTCTGTTTGCTCATAAATCTCGGGAGCCGTATGATCAATATGTGCCTGCCGATTTGCAATATTGTCAAACTGGTTGGCCCAGATAACGCCATTCGGATTGCTTGCTGCCAAGGCCTTCGCCAGCCGCTCGGAATACCGTACAAAGTTGTTAGGATTTGAATAAGGTGCCGCCGGTACTTCAACCAGTTGCGCCCCTGCTAGCCGGATCATGTCCTTCTTTTCCTGACTTTGGGTGTCAGGAATAACGATCACTGTCTTGAAGCCCATCGCTGCACCTACCAGCGCTAAACCAATGCCTGTGTTTCCAGCTGTCCCCTCCACGATCGTGCCACCCGGTTTCAGGTCACCTTTAGCGATGGCATCCTCGATTATGCTTAGCGCAGCACGATCCTTGACCGACTGCCCGGGGTTCATGAATTCCGCTTTGCCGTAAATCTCGCACCCAGTCAGCGCCGAGGCTTTGTTGAGACGTATTAGCGGTGTGTTTCCAACGGTATGAGGGAGATCTGCGTAGCGGTTCATGGCCAATCCTTCGATAGTACTCTGCCAGACAGATTTATTAACCAAACCACCTCGAAACAAGGTCTAAACTGAGTAATAATTGCCTCAACTCCAGCGATTGTCCGCGGTCTTGGTCATTTTCCCTACAATCGCGGACAAAACCACCATTGTGCCAATCATCGGAACATTAAGCGCCATTTGCGCATATTTTATCATACCCGCTGGAATAACCAACAATGCGGTCATCGGTTGGTAGTACAAATTGTCCTTGATACCCGCAATCATGTTTTCCAATGCATATAGAAAAATCACCCAGATGAATATCGTGATTCCGGCCTTCAGGCCCGTGGCCATACCTGAACCCTCGTCTTCGCTGATCCTTTTGCCCAAACCACGCCAACCAGTTATCAAGCCCACGAATACCGCCGCACTCGTTAACCCTACCGAGCGTCGCGCGGCGTCGGGATAAACATTCACCACGACTATCACCACGATAATGCCTGATATGGCTAGCAATATCGATGCAACCAGTTTAGCGGCTGTTGGCATGATGTCTCTCCCGTTTTACGCGTTTTCAACACGGTAAACTTGGCGCAGCAAGAATCAAGTAAAAATGTCTATTATCCCTGAATAAACGCATGCGGTTTACAGTGTTTGGTCCAATGCTTTCATCAATTTTTCGACTTCTTGCGCGTTGGTGTAATGCACAAAACTAAGCCGCAGCACGCCGTGCGACGGATCAATGCCAAGACCTTTGAGCAAGCGCACCGCATAGAAATCGCCGCCGCCAGCCATGATGCCATGCTTCACCAAATCCTGCGCAACGCCTCCGGCAGCACGTTCCAGGCCAATGGCTACGGTTGGAACTCGTTCCTCCGCCTTGTCCGCTCCGATTAGACGAACGTCGTTCCGCCCACGCAAGTAATCCAACAGCGGTGCTAACAGTTCAGCTTCGTGGGCCGCTTGCAACTTCAACGTTGCACGTGCCTTTTCTGCCAGCGATACACCGGTATCGAAATGATGGTCGTGGATCGCCTCAATATAGTCCACCATGCCGGCCGAGGCCGCGATCTGTGCATGATCTGGCCCGGCTGGAGTGAAGCGCTTGTATGCGGAATCCGCATTGAAATAATGCGCCTGATTGGGAAGTCGCATCGCCAGATCGGACTTGATGTACATAATTCCCTGATGCGGACCGTACGTTTTATAGGCCGAGAACAAATAGATATCAGCGCCCAACGCCTTAATATCAGGCAATCCGTGCGGTGCAAAGCTAACGCCGTCTACACAGGTGACGGCCCCCGCGTCTTGCGCCATCGCACAGATTTCCGCCACCGGATTTATCTGCCCGACGATGTTGGAAACATGCGGAAATGTCACAAGCTTAACTTTGCCATCCAGAAGGTTGGACAACTCAGCCAAGTCGAGGAATCCAGTATTCTTATCTACTTTCCATTCGCGCACCTCGATGCCGCTTTCCGCCAAGCGACGCCATGGGCCAGTATTTGCCTCATGATCCTGATTGGTGACGATTATAGCATCCCCCGCGTTCAGCATTTGCCGCAATGCCTGCGCCAACACGTAGGTGTTCTGCGTGGTCGATGGCCCAAAGCTCAGATCATTGACAGGAATGTTCAGCACCCCTGAAAGCCGCGTCCGCGCCTCATCCATCTCTTCGCCCGCCAAACGGGATGCCTCGTAGGGCGCGTAAGGTTGAACCTTGCGCTGCGTATAGTATCGGTACAGCCGATCAATCACGAACTTGCTGGTATAGGAACCGCCCGCATTTTCGAAAAATGCCTGCCCCTGCAGCGTCGGCTCCTTGAAGGCCGGAAACTGGCTGCGTACGAAATCAATATCCAACTTGGTCATGCGGTATCCTCTAAGAAAAATCCCGCCCGCTAACTAAAACGGACGGGAAACTATCATTTTATTTATGCAACGACGTCAAGCGTTTACGTCCACCACAACACGACCTTTTACTTGCCCCTTAAGGATATTTTTTCCCAAGGCAGGCAAATCGCCCAAGGTCGCTGGCTGAATCATGCTTTCCAACTTGTCCATCGGCAGATCCGTAGCGATCCGTTGCCACGCGCGTACACGATTGTCGTAAGGCTGCATAACGCTGTCGATGCCCAGCAAGTTAACCGCCCGTAGCAGGAACGGAATAACCGTAGCGGGCAAGCCCATGCCACCAGCCAAACCAACAGCCGCAACAGAGGCACCATACTTCATTTGCCCAAGAACGCGCGCCAGCATGTCACCGCCAACCGCATCAATACAACCAGCCCAGCTTTCGCTCTCTAGCGGGCGTTTGGTGGTCTCGTTGATCTCGTCACGCGCGACAATCTGTGTGGCGCCCAAAGAGTTCAGATAATCCGCGGCTTCGGGCCGACCAGTCACAGCCGCAACTTCGTACCCAAGGTTCGCCAAAATCGCCGTCGCAACCGAGCCAACGCCGCCCGCAGCACCGGTTACGAGAACCGGACCGTGGTTCTTTTCCAAACCGTGATCTTCAAGTGCCATAACAGCCAGCATTGCTGTAAAACCAGCCGTACCAACCGCCATCGCTTGACGTGTTGTCAGACCATCCGGCAAAGGCACAAGCCAATCCGCTTTGACTGAAGCTTTCTGGGAGTATCCACCCCAATGCGCTTCGCCTACACGCCAACCTGTAAGCACAACTTTGTCCCCGGCTTTGTATCGCGGGTCTTCGGAGCTTTCGACCGTTCCGGCGAAATCAATCCCCGGTACGTGCGGATAGTTGCGAACCAAACCGCCACCGGGGCCAATGCAAAGACCATCCTTGTAATTCACACAAGAATATTCCACGGCAACAATTACATCGCCATGTGGCAAATCACTGATTTCCAACTGTTGAACGGAGGCCGAGGTTTTTTTATCCTCGTCACGCGTGACTACTAATGCGTTAAAACCCATTTTACTTCTCCCCAAAGCCCTTAGGCACCGGAATGTCCGGCAAGCTTGCAGCGCGTTTTTGTAAAGCACGCCCTATAACTACACGGCTGATCTCCGTTGTGCCATCAACAATTCGCAACATTTGCGACAACCGGCTAAGACGATCCATACCGTAAGATTGCAACAGACCCATACAACCCATCACCTGCGTGCAGGTATTGGCGGCATTTACAGCAGCATCCGGAACAAAACGTTTTGCATGTGCCGCCAGAAGTGGCCCCTCGGGAGTTCCAAGTGCATTCGCGGCAGCTTTATACAACAAGCGCGAGGTTACCAGATCAGTTGCAACATCACCAAGCATCCACTGAATACCGTCTAGATCAAGGTTAACACCCTTAAACATCTTACGGTTTTTTGAATAGGCCAATGCTGTGTCCAACGCACTTTCGATCAAGCCGCAACATCCCGCCGCAATTGAAACACGTGCGATATCGATCGCCATAAGCGACCCTTGCAAGCCCGTACCAACGCCCATAATGATATTGTCCTCAGACACAACAACATTGTCTAAATGCATCTCACCTAACGGCAGGAATTCATAAGACGGCGTGTCGTAACGCGGGCCAAAACTAACACCCTTGGCATTCGCAGGAATAGCGATCATCGCCATGTCCTTATGCCCTGGTTCATCGCTCGTTTTCACAACTGTGAAATAAATGTCCGCCTCACCGGCCAGCGAAACCCACGCCTTGGCGCCATTGATGGTCCAAGTGCCATCGTCATTGATAACAGCCTTTGAGTACATGTTTGCCGCATCCGAACCTGATTGCGGTTCCGTCAACGCGAAGTTTGCCAACTTTCTACCGGAAGTTAGATCCCGCGCCCATTTATCCTTAAATGCGTCTGTTCCAAATCCGCACGTCGCATAGGTACAAATGTTGTGCATGGAAAGTGTGAATGCATAAGCCCCGTCCCCTTTGCCAAGCTCTTCATAAACCTGAATGCCATCACCAAGCGAAAAACCCTGCCCGCCCCACTCTTCTGGTGCGTACAGACCGGTCAGACCCAAGTCCCCAGCTTTGTCGGACGCATCGCGTGGCCAAACACCCGCTTCGTTCCATGCGTCCACATTCGGTTTAATAACCTCATCCGTGTGGCTGCACGCTGCTGCCAGAATGTTTTCTAATTTGGAGCTCATGTCTGCCCCTCCTTTGTTGCTGATGTTCAAAATCAATGTCCTAAACGACCTTATCGTTGCAATCACAGAGGTCAATTATCTGAACGACCGTTCACTGTTTTTGACGCAGCGTAAATGCCGCTCTTGGAAATTTTCGACAAATTTTACCATTCTTTAACCAATTTCCACAAATCTGAACGGGCCATTAACCATTTTGAGACCACCGTGAGAGAATTGACAAGGATAACCGCTATCGGGTCCTGCCGGATCAGCACTCCGTTCAAAGCGGCAGCATCTTCGCATCCAATCCTTAACAACACTGCTCGCATTTACGGCTATACGCATAGCAGCGCGGAAGCATTGCAGCAAATTCGCTTTCTTCAGGGCGAATTCACTCCGCCCGCCGAAACCTTGCCGTTACTAATGCCGAATGTCGATATCGATGCCCTAGCGGATACGCAACACCCTACCTCCGACATCTACTTCATCGAGCTGTCCTCGGCCAAAGAGCTGCGGGTCGCCGATACGCAGGTTCAGCTCAATTATGTCACCCATCACTTTGCCGATTTCTTCGCCGACAAGCTCCGAGCCCGCGATTTTTGGCGTTTAGCCGATGGCAAACAAGAAGTGGCCAAGCTGGCATTCCTTAATGAACATGAAAGTTTTCAATCCCTTTCGAGCAGCGATCAGGTCTTGCTCCAAAATCTAACAAACGCCCGTTCAACCTCCGACAGTCTGACACGCGACTTGACCGATATCCGTGATCACCTTCCCAACGTCGTCTTTGTAAGCCATTGTAACGCGCTTACCAAAACCCAAAACCCCATAGCAAGTCGTGCCGCATATATTGCTATGGTGGAAGAGGTGGCGCGAAATCTGAATCTGCCTATATTCAACCCAACCACCTCGATGCAGGCGTTCGGGCAACACGCGGCAATGTCGGACGCTGAAACCAGTCTTTCGCACTATTCCGAAGACTTCGGCAACTTCCTTTTCG
>CALCGO010000277.1 GCA_937901055.1 uncultured Rhodobacterales bacterium | reverse complement strand
CCGAAGGCTTCGCCAACTTCCACCGCACCGAGATAAACCGCGAAGAACAGCGAGCCCGCAATGCCGACGAAGAAAGAGCTGACACCAAAAGCTGTAAGCTTTGTTTTCAGCGGCTCCACGCCGATGATTTCAGCGGCAATATCCATATCACGGATCGCCATCCAGCTGCGACCAATCCGGCCACGTGTAAGGTTACGAGCTACCCAAGCTACACCGATTAGCAGAACCAGACAGAACAAATATTTCGCTTCTGGCGTCGCTGTCGCACCGGTTACTTCGAACCCGAAAATTGAACGGGTAGGGGCACTGATCTGACCGGAGGCCGAATAGTTGTAGAACCAAGGCACTTTGTTGAAAAGCCAGACAAGGAAGAACTGCGCGGCAAGTGTTGCCACCGCCAGATAAAACCCTTTGATCCGCAGGCTAGGCAATCCAAACAGGATGCCGACACCAGCCGTGATCGCACCTGACAAAATGACGACGATCAGAATGCTCAGATCAGGAAATGCAGTCATTAGTTTGTAGGAAGCATATGCGCCCACAGCCATAAAACCACCACTTCCCAGACTTAGCTGACCACAATACCCAACAAGGATATTCAGCCCGATGGAGGCAATTGCCCAGATCAAAAACGGCAGGAAGATAGCGTTGGTCCAGTAGTTCGCACTACCACCAGCATCTGTAATCAGAAGCAAAGGGATCGCAATGAACGCCACTGCAAGGATTACATAGTATCCAACACGATCCAGTTTGATCGGGAAGGTCTGGGTGTCTTTGGCGTAGGTGGTCTTGTAATCACCTGATTCACGGTAAAACATTGATCAAACCCTCTCGATGATCTTTTCGCCGAACAGACCTTGGGGTCTGAACACGAGGAATAGCAGCGCCAATACATAGGCAAACCAGTTTTCGGTCGCGCCGCCAATGTATGGCCCAATCGCGAATTCGAACAATTTTTCGCCCACACCGATGATCATACCGCCGACGATAGCACCGGGGATGGATGTAAACCCGCCCAGCATCAGCACTGGCAACGCTTTAAGTGCGATCAAGGACAACGAGAATTGTACGCCCGATTTAGCACCCCACATGATACCCGCAACCAAGGCTACGAAACCGGCAAGCGACCAAACGATCACCCAGATAGTGCGAAGGCTGATACCCACCGACAATGCGGCTTGGTTATCATCGGCCACCGCACGAAGGGCGCGGCCTGTTTTGGTGTAGTTGCTGAACACGATTAGGCTGGCAACCAGAACAATCGCAATCGCGGTCGCCCACATATCAAGGTTATCCAGATAGAACCCGTAGAACCCTTCAGCCCAGCCGGCAGTGGCATTTTCCAGCCAAACGTTTCCGCCTTGCGGCAAGCCCACATCAAGCTTCTTGATTTCGGATCCCCACATAAGGTCGCCGAAACCTTCCATGAAGTAAGCCAGCCCGATGGTGGCCATGAACAGAATGATAGGGTCTTGGTTAACCAGATGTTTAAGGATGTAGCGTTCAACGATGAAGGCAAAGCCGATCATCACGATAAGCGCTAGAATGATCGCAAGTATAGTCGGAACTTCCCACCCGAACTTGTCCAGATGCGTGCCAAACATAACGTTGATAAGGTGCGCAAACGGTACTTGGCCTGTCTGAATACCCACCAAAGTCATCGCCGCAAACAGGGCCATAACACCTTGTGCGTAGTTGAAAACACCGGAAGCCTTGAAGATAAGCACAAAACCTAGGGCCACGAGCGAGTACATCACGCCGGTCATAAGACCGTTCGCAATCACCTCGATTGTATAGAAGAAATTAGCTGACATTATTGATGCTCCCTAGTCATGCGCCACGCCAAGATAGGCGTCGATCACATCTTGATTGTTGCGCACTTCATCCGGCGTTCCGTCGCCAATTTTCTTACCGTAATCCAGAACCACAACGCGGTCCGAAATATCCATTACCACGCCCATGTCGTGTTCGATCAGGGCGATCGTGGTGCCAAACTCGTCGTTCACATCCAGAATAAAGCGGGACATGTCCTCTTTTTCCTCGACGTTCATGCCGGCCATTGGTTCGTCTAGCAGCAGAAGCTTTGGTTGTGCGGCCAGCGCACGGCCAAGTTCTACGCGTTTTTGCAAACCATAGGGCAGGCGGCCAACCGGTGTTTTACGGATAGCCTGAATTTCAAGGAAGTCGATTACGTGTTCAACGATATCGCGGTTCAGGTTTTCCTCACGCTCCGCCGGACCTTTCCAGATCGCCTGCATCAGCATGTTTGTTTTCATGTGGGTAAACCGCCCGGTCATGATGTTATCGAGCGTGCTCATACCTTTGAACAAAGCGATGTTCTGGAATGTCCGCGCGATACCCTGATGGGCAATCTGATACGGTTTCATCGGTTTACGTTTTTCGCCATGGAACCAGATTTCACCCTCTTGAGGATGATAAAACCCGTTGATGACGTTCAACATCGAGGATTTACCCGCACCGTTTGGCCCGATAATCGCACGAATTTCACCCTCGCGGATATCGAACGAGATGTTCGAAATTGCGGTTACACCACCAAACTTCAGGGTGATGTTTTTCATTTCCATAACCGTGCCACCGATCGTGCGGCCATCTTCAGTTACGTATGTTTCTGCTGTAGCATTCATGCTGCTTTTGCCTTCCGTGCTACTGTTTTTACGTCTTCAATCTTGACTGTCGCCTTGATCGAACCCTTACGACCGTCTTCGTATGTCACTTCGGTTTCGGTCGTAACCTCGGGGGCACCACTGTACAGCCCGTCAATCAGGTCGGAATACTTGTCAGCGACAATCACACGGCGAACTTTGCGTGTGCGAGTCATTTCGCCGTCATCCGCGTCCAGTTCTTTGTGCAACACGAGGAACCGGTGGATTTGGCAGCCCGACAACATGGAATCTTCTGCGACAGAGATATTCACTTCTTCCACATGCGATTTGATAGTCGCATAAACTTCCGGATGGCCGGCCAGTTCCTGATAGGACGCATAAGCAATGTTGTTGCGTTCCGCCCAGTTACCAACCGCATTGAGGTCGATGTTGATGAAAGCCGTACATGTATCGCGGCCATTGCCGAACACAACGACTTCCAGAATGTTTGGGAAGAATTTTAGTTTGTTTTCAACGAACTTCGGCGCAAACATTGACCCGTCAGACATTTTGCCAACGTCTTTGGCGCGGTCGATAATCCGCAGATGTCCGGTGCTTTCCTCGAAGAAACCAGCGTCGCCTGTTGCCACCCAACCCTCTGGGTCTTTGGTGTCAGCCGTGCTTTCAGGGTTTTTGTAATACTCGATGAAGGTCGCATCTGAACGATAAAGAACTTCGCCGTTGTCGCCGATTTTCACTTCAACACCCGGGGAAGGCACGCCAACCGTATCAGCGCGAACTTCGCCGTCAGGCTGTTGCGTGATAAACACCGAAGCCTCGGTTTGACCGTAAAGTTGTTTAAGGTTGATGCCCAATGAACGGTAGAATTCGAAAATCTCGGGCCCGATAGCCTCACCCGCCGTATAGCCAACGCGCACAAGGGACATGCCCAGTGTGTTTTTCAGCGGGCCGTAAACCAAAACGTCGCCGAGCATATACTTGAACCGGTCACCTGCGCTAACAGGTTTGCCGTCCAGCATTGCAGGTCCAACTTTTTTGGCGTGTTCCATGAAATACTTGAACATACGCTGTTTAAGCGGGCTCGCGTCTTCCATGCGGATCATGACGGTCGTCAGCATCCCCTCGAAGAAACGGGGAGGGGCGAAGAAATAGCTTGGGCCGATCTCACGCAGGTCCGTTTGCATTGTTTCCGGGCTTTCCGGGCATGCAACGCAGAAACCCGTCCAGAAACACTGGCCGATCGAGAAGATAAAGTCGCCAACCCATGCCATTGGCAAGTAAGCCAATACACTGTCGCCAGCATTCAGATCATCAAATTCGGAAGAAGATGCCGAGGCTGAGATGATATTCCGGTTCGAAAGAACCACACCTTTCGGGCGGCCCGTTGTGCCGGATGTATAAAGCATAACGCAGGTGCTATCCAAGGTCAGCGCAGCACAGCGTTCTTTCATAATAGGTTCGAGGCGATGATGTCCGGCGCGACCTTCGGCCTGCACATCTTCATACGCGTTCATATGTGTGTGGTCGTATTTCCGCATCCCGCGTTTATCGAGATAGATGATTTCCTCAATCCCGTGTACGGTATCTTGCGCGTCGATAACCTTGTCGACTTGCTCCTGATCTTCAACGATGACAAAGCGCGCACCGGAATGTTCCAGCACATACGCCATCTCTTCGGCGTTCGCGTCGTTATATAGAGGGACGGGAATAGCGCCGCAGCATTGCGCGGCTGTCATAGCCCAATAAAGATACGGGCGGTTACGCCCGATAATGGCAACGTGGTCGCCTTCATTCAGGCCGAGGGCCAACATACCAAGCGCAAGAGCTTCGATCTCGTCTTTGGTTTGCGCCCATGTCCAGCTTTGCCAGATACCAAACTCTTTTTCGCGGTAAGCAGGCTTGTCCGAAAACTCGGCTGCATTGCGCGCCAGTAGCTTTGGGAACGTATCTAGTCCGCCGTCGATTACGGTTGCGTTCATCGCTTTGATATCCTCCCAGTGGGGTGGGCCACACCCGTTGGTTAATAAAGCGCACATTGACGCTTTGCGGTCGGATTGATTCCGTCCTTGTTGGCTTGACCTTAGCAAGATTATTTCACAGGTAAAGAAAAAAGTGAACCATCGTTCAGTTCGGTGCGCAAAGCCGAATTGCAAAAATGCAAAACGAAGGCGGGGTTGCCAGAATGAACGGCGTATTTCACGACATAATGTATGACCGGTGCTGGACCGAAATACCATGTGTTTATTGACTTAGAAGCGTCGGTCGTTACCAGAAAGCTGCACATCTCGGCGCCGAACTACGTTGCCAGCAGGCTGGGCGCAGAACCCTGTTCCAAGTCTCGATATCATCCATCGAGGTGACGGTATAGCGGAAAAAATAGCGGCATAACGGAAAATATATTGTAATGAATGTGAAAATATATTGACAGGTCGAATACTTATGTTCAATCTTATTCAAGTTGACCTCCTTGCGCCGGTTAATCGGTACATTCTGTGACGTCAGTTTAAGGAAAGGTAATAATAAAAGCGGCACTGTCGCAATTCCTTCATTAAATTGCAGCAATTGCTTTACAAACAATGCCTAAAAAATGCTCGGAGCAGGTTATTGCACCGAAGCAAATAACAACGGAGAGGAAATATAATGAAAGCACTACTTTATTCAGGTGTCGCGATTGTCGCGCTGGCCAGTGCAGCATCAGCTGCAACGTGCCCGGCAGTGACGGTAGGCGATGCAATGGGCGTCGGAGCCGGCGCTTTTCCACAGCAGTACGAATTGGCTGAACTTCAGTCGATCGGCAACTGTACTGTGGAATTCTCGGCTAACCCTGCGTCCGATGACCTGAACGCACGTATCCGCGGTAACGGCCCACTGCCGTCGATCGCAGATCGTCTTCCAGCCGAGCCGCTTGTTGTGGCTCCGTACGATTCTATCGGTTCTTACGGTGGTGTATTTGACGCCCTGTCGAACGCCACAGAATCCGGCACATCCGACTTCATGTCTGTTCGCCACGTAAACCTCGTTCGCTATTCTGACGACTTGACGACCATCGTTCCGATGATTGCCAAAGGTTGGGAATGGAACAGCGACTTCACACAATTGACGTTCTTCCTTCGTGAAGGCCACAAGTGGTCGGACGGCGCGCCGTTCACTGCCGAAGACGTGAAGTTCTGGTACGACAATCTGGCAACAGATTCGAACGTTCGTGAAAAGCCAAAAGACTATGTTCTTGTTGGTGGTGAAGTGATGGACCTTGTTGTTGTTAACCCAACAACGATCCAGTTCAACTTGCCGTCGCCAAAACCGGGTCTGCTGTCTCACTTTGCAAACCACTATGCGCAGGGCTTCCAGCCTAAGCATTTCCTTGGTCAGTTCCACCCAGACGTAAATCCGGACGCGGATGCACTTGCACAGTCGCTTGGTTTTGAAAACGGGTATGCTGCGATCAAAGGTTACTATGGTAACTCTGACTGGATGGATACGCCTACACCAATGTTGGCCCACCCTGATCTTGTTGCTGGTTTGCCTGCTGATACGGTTCCAACTCTGGAAAGCCACATCATCACGCGGGAAAATACGGAAGGCCGTCATCTGGTTGCCAACCCGTACTTCTTCCAGATTGATACGGCTGGTCAGCAGCTTCCATACATCAACGAGCAGGATGAATTGTTCGTCGGTGAAAGCGAAGTTCGCTTGCTGAAACTGATTAACTCCGAAGTTGACTATAAAGCACAGGCGCTGAACCTCGATTATGCACCGCTGCTTCTGGAAAATCAGGAAAAAGGCAACTTCACGGTTGATCTGAAACCTGAAATCGCGCTGAACACGTTCTCGTTCAACGTAACTTCGGAAGACCTTGAGAAGCGTAAAGTCTTCGGTGACATCCGTTTCCGTCAGGCGATGTCTGTTGCGATGAACCGTGACGAGATCAACGAAGTGGTCTTCTTCGGTCTTGGTCGTCCACAGCAGTATACTGCGTTCTCCCCTACACCCGGTTTCGTAAGTGAAGAAACCGAGCAATCATACGCCCAGTTCGATCCTGCAATGGCTAACGCGCTGCTAGACGAAATCGGCATGGTTGACGTAGACGGCGACGGAATGCGTGAATTGCCAAATGGTGATCCGCTTGTTCTGAACATGCAGGTTGCGACGCAAGGTGGTTCCCTCAAGCTAGTAGAGCTTGCAGGCCAAAACTGGCGTGATGTTGGTGTCAACAACACGGTGAAAGAAGTTACAACGGACGAGTATCGTTCCGCGGCTTCCTCGAACCAGCTTGATGTTACGTTCTACGCTAAAGGTCAGCCACTTGCTGTTATCCTTGGTATCTCGGAACTGTTCCAGCCACCGTTCGACAACTACTTCAACCACACATCGGGTATGTTGTGGGGCCAGTATGTTGATACAGACGGCGCGTCGGGCGTGAAACCACCACAGTGGGTTTACGACTCCATGGCGACAATCAACGAGTTCCAATCCGCAATTGCCGGCTCTGACGAGTCCAATGCGATTGGTACAAAACTGGTTGATACGGTTGTAGATAACCTTCTGTTCATTGGTACTGTGAAAGCGGTTGCACCGATCTATCACAACAATGATCTGAAGAACTTCACCGAGTTCCAGACACAGTCCTACGCGTATTACCGTACTTATCCGTACCGCGCGACACAGTGGTGGCTGGACGAATAGTTCTGCCTAACTGGCTATAAGAAAATAATTGCGGGCAGTGTATGCTGCCCGCAATACAAAAAATAAGGGCAAAATGCCCAACTAATTTACTGCGGGGGGCGTAATTCGCAATGCTTCAATTCTCCAAATTCGTAGCAGTACGTGCTACACTGGCCGTTCTAACTTTGGTGCTAGTGTCGTTTATTGTATTCACCTTGATGGAACTGGTACCCGGCGATTGCGCCGAGCGGTACGTTGCCTTCAAGAACTCTCAGGGGTCCGTAATTACCCCCGAAGACATCCAGATCGAACGCGTCCGCCTTGGGCTTGACCAGCCGTATGTGCAGCGCTGGGGCTCATGGATCGTCAACGCGTTCCAAGGGGAATTCGGCGACAGCTGTATCCTTCGCGTAAACATCGCCCAGCTTCTGGGGCAAAAATTCTGGTTGAGCCTTGGCCTTTGTTTATCCGCCTTGCTGCTTGCTTACGCCATTGCGATCCCTGTTGGCATCCTTGCCGCAACATCGAAAAACGCCGTTTTGAACAACAGCCTGCGTTTGGTTAGCTACTTAGGTCTGGCACTGCCGAACTTCCTGCTAGCCCTTATGATCATGTTGTTTTCAACGGTCATGTTTGGGGACAGCCTCACGGGACTGTTCTCTAAGGAATTCCGCGATGCCGCCTGGTCTTATGATAAGTTCAAAGACTTCTTGGGGCATGCATGGCTGCCGATCTTTATTCTTGGGTGGTCAGCAACTGCGTTTGCCATCCAGACTGTGCGCGCGCTTATGTCCGATGAGATCGGCAAGCTTTACGTGACCGCCGCCGAAGCCCGCGGGGTATCGGGAAGGCGATTGTTAATGCGTTATCCGGCGCGACATGCGCTTAGCCCGATCATCAACTCGCTTGGGTTCGACCTTAACCGTATTTTCAACGAGCTACCCGTAGTCGCCCTGATCCTGACCTTGACCGAGGCGGGTTCGCTATTGATCGAGGCGCTTGCACGTTCAAACGATCAGCAGCTTGCGGGGGCGATTATCTTTATGCTGACGGCCAGTATTGTCGGAATCAACTTCGTGACCGACATCATCCTTGCCCTCACTGACCCACGCGTTCGTAGCAGTATTGTAGGATGAGTGAAATGACTGACACAGCAAACACACAATCCGTCGCCGATCAAAAACTGAAAGAGGCGTATTTTACCGCCTCCCAAAGCCAACTTATCTGGCAACGTTTCAAGAAAAACAAATCGGCTCTAATTGGTGCATGGACCCTGATATTCCTGATACTTGCAGGTATGTTCGCGCCTTTCCTGACACCTTACGACGCAACAATCGCGGGTCGCGATAAAGACTACCTAAACG
>CALCGO010000276.1 GCA_937901055.1 uncultured Rhodobacterales bacterium | reverse complement strand
CACGTTACCAAATATTCCCAACGTTGGGAATCCTCAAGTTATGCTGAGGTCTCTAAATTTGAATGATCCGAGTTGGAGTGAACAACGTATTGTTTTCATAACTAGGAGATAAAATGTTCATATCAACTTCCGCCAACAGTACCAACCGAACGTCTAATTGGACCGGTCAGGTATTAAAATTACTTGATCGGTTGGAATCGGGCCAACTTGTTGTAACGATGCCGGATTATTCCGAACATCAGTTCTATGGCAAGCTTCCCGGTCCGAACGCGCGTATCAAAATCAATAACACCAAGGTTTTTTCACGTTTGGTATTACGAGGTGAAATCGGGTTTGCAGAATCGTATATGGACGGTGACTGGAGCTCGCCAAATCTGCAAGATGTGCTGGATTTGCTAGTTTCCAATTCTCGTCAAGTTAGAGTGGAATTACGTACTAAGAAAATCATAGATACCTTCGAAAAAATGCGGCATTGGTTTCGTTCGAACTCCAAACGTCAGGCGCGCAAGAATATCGCGCACCACTATGACCTTGGGAACGAGTTTTATGCGTTATGGTTGGATGAGTCGATGACCTACTCGTCTGGTCTGTTTGATACTGAAGGGCCGGACCTACGCCAAGCTCAAGCAAGAAAGTATGATGCCGTTGCCGACAGTCTTGGGGCAAACGAAGATGCACATTTGCTGGAAATAGGCTGTGGATGGGGTGGTTTTGCAGAACATGTCGCCAAAGAGCGCGGCGCAAAGGTCACCGGCCTAACCATTTCGCAAGAGCAGTACGATTTTGCTAAGGAACGTATTTTCAAAGCAGGGTTGAGCGAAAAGGTAGATATCGTATTACGAGATTACCGTGAAGAGACGGTCGAGTACGATGGGATCGCTTCAATCGAAATGTTCGAGGCCGTCGGCGAAAACCACTGGCCTACATATTTTGGTGCGGTTCGTGATTGTCTGAAACCAGGCGCCAAAGCCACGATCCAGACGATTACAATAGCAGATGAACGTTTTGAAACTTATCGAAATCAAGTTGATTTCATCCAAAAATATATATTCCCCGGCGGTATGTTGCCAAGTCCGGCTGAGTTTTCAAAACAAGTTGAAAAAGCTGACATGCACATCACAGGTCAACTGGCGTTTGGACAGGGTTATTCAGAAACTTTACGCATCTGGTCACAGCAGTTTAACGCAAATTGGCCAATTATTCACGCTATGGGTTTTGATGACCGGTTCCACAGGATGTGGAACTATTATTTGGCAGCCTGCGCGGCAAGTTTTCGATATGAAATTACCGACGTTATGCAGTTCACGTTGTCAAATAAGTAACGAATTGAAGTATTGTAGCGCGCCCAAAGTTTTGGACGCGCCATTCGTTTATTTAGGCAAGATTACTGCGTCGATTACATGAATGACACCATTGCTTGTTTCGATATCAGCCTGAATGACATTTGCGCCGTCGATCATTACACCGTTCGTCGCATCAATGCTGACAGAGCCGCCTTGAACCGTCTCAACCATCAACATTTGGCCCGCAATATCACCTGACATAACTTTGCCCGGAATAACGTGATAGGTCAGGATCGAAATCAAAGTGTCGATGTTTTCTGGCTTCAACAAGTCTTCGACAGTTCCCTCTGGCAGGGCTGCAAAAGCCTCATCCGTCGGCGCGAATACTGTAAAAGGAGCACTCGCGCCAAAGCGCGCAATAACCGATAACTTAGTGGACCAGTTTTACGCCGCGATCTGGTCCCTTTTTACTCTGAGATTGACATATGCAACCTCGATGGAAAATCTGATCAAGGCTTGTGAACGCATGACTGAAGCTTGCAATGCGCTAAGCTGATACCAAGGGAAGTAAATCATGAAAACGCACGCGCAAGTCGTAGTTATCGGAGGTGGTCTGGTTGGCTGCTCGATCCTGTATCACTTGGCAAAACTCGGTTGGAGCGATGTGGTATTGCTTGAACGCGACGAGCTGACCTCCGGTTCCACGTGGCATGCAGCCGCAAACATCCACGGGCTGCATGACAGCACAAACATTAGCCGCATCCAACACTATACGATGAATCTCTACAAAGAGTTGGAGACAGAAACGGGGCAGGGCTGCGGTGTATTTCAGCCGGGTTCACTGTATTTGGCGCAGACCGCGGAACGCGAGCATCAGCTTCGTTTGCAAGAGGCAAAAGCGCGTTACTACGGCATGAATTTCTACGAAGTCGACCGCGCCGAGGCGGAGCGTCTGCACCCGTTGGCGAATTTTGATGATATCCGCTGTATCATGTTTGAACCTGACGGCGGCAACGTCGATCCTTCGGGCGTAACGCAAGCGTATGCGGCAGGTGCGCGGAAGATGGGGGCGGAAATTGAGCGGTTTACGCCGGTAACGGCCACCATCGCGCGGCCGGACGGTAGCTGGATCGTTGAAACCTCGAAAGGTAGCATACACACCCAATGGATTGTGAATGCCGCTGGTCTTTGGGGACGCGAAGTCGCAGC
The DNA here is from genome assembly GCA_937901055.1 of uncultured Rhodobacterales bacterium. Lineage (GTDB taxonomy): Bacteria > Pseudomonadota > Alphaproteobacteria > Rhodobacterales > Rhodobacteraceae > NORP23. The sequence continues at coordinate 658 of CALCGO010000276.1, read as the reverse complement.
TATGGCCGGTCTGGAGTTACCGCTAATTCCGACCGAGCATCAGTATTTCGTCACTGAGGCAATGCCGGAAATAGAAACGCTAAATCAGCGGCTGCCTTCGATCGCTGATCGCGATGGCGAATACTATTTGCGTCAGGAAGGCAGCGGTCTGTTGATCGGGGCTTATGAAAAACAAATGAAGTTCTGGGCTGAAAACGGCACACCGCAAGGCTTCGGTCACGAGCTTTTCCCTGATGATCTTGACCGGATCATGGATAACGTCATGCGAGCAATGGATCGTGTGCCGTCGGCGGCTACTGCGGGGGTGAAGCGGGTCATAAATGGCCCCATGATCTGGTCGCCTGATGCAAACGCGTTATTCGGGCCTGTGCCGGAAATGAAGAATTATTTTTGTTGCAACGGTATCATCCCAGGGTTTTCACAATCCGGGGGGCTTGGTCTTTTGACAGCCGAATGGATAATTGAGGGTGAGCCGAAACTAGACCTGTTTGCGTGGGATCTGGCACGGTTTGGCGATTGGGCTGACAAGAAATTCACCAAAGCGCGGGTCGAGGGCCAATACACGCACCGTGTCAAAATTCCTTTCTCGAAGGAGGAGCGTAGTGCGGGCCGTCCTGCGCGTACCCGCCCGGTGCTGCTAATGCAAAAGGCCATGGGG
>CALCGO010000275.1 GCA_937901055.1 uncultured Rhodobacterales bacterium | reverse complement strand
TTTTTAGCCATTCTTCACAGCTGCCAGCAGCTTGTTAAGCATCTTTACAGACTATTTCGCTCATCCAATTTGCAAAACGCAGTTCTAGAAGTGGATCAGGTGCGGTAAAGCTTATTTGGACTTTGTGAGAGTCGATTACTTTAACAGTTTTTAACCCTCCCAAGTATTGCCGTGCGACGGCAAAGCCGGGCGCTTCTTCACCTTGGAATCGCTCTGGACCAAAACTGAAGGCGACATCTTCCGCATCAAATACTTCGCCATTTTGGCACAACACACCTTGGCGCAACTGAAATTCCAAAGTGCTATCGTCAACTCGTTTCCAGCTTTCGGCCAGTCCAGGTTCAAGTGCACCGTCATTTTGTTGGTCTGTATAGATCAACGTCTCAAGAACGTTTTTCATAATGCGACTGTTTACATTCGTATTTTCAGCCATCGGGTCGAGTCGCGACGGATTCTTGGTAACGGCTATCGTAACGTCAGGCCGAACATCGGCAAGGCCAGATGTGGCCAGAAATGCTGCACCTACAAGGGCGCAACTGCTTAACAAAGTGCGGATCATATAAAAAGTCCTCCTCTTCAATCCATGATTTTGGCTTCAACTAATTTGGTATCTTTCTTGAACAGAATCCCTTATTGGTTTAAACCAAGGACAAGATGATTGGTTTAAACCAAAAAAGCAACACTTAGTTGGAAGATGTATAAAATGGTTACAAATACGCAGAACAAAACGGCGACGTTAACCGGCTTGGCGCTAAGTGCCCTTCAGGAAGCATTGACTGCTAAGCAATGGAAATCAGGGGAAAAATTGCCGGCCGAACGCGATCTTTCCAAGTTTTTGGGTGTTAATCGCATGTCGTTACGCCAAGCGCTCTTAACGCTCGAGAATGAAGGGGCTATATTCCGAATCGATCGAAAGGGTTGGTACGTTTCGCAGACCCGATTCGTTTACAATCCACTTGGTCATATTAGTTTTAAACAAGCAGCCGCAGAGCAAGGAACGGCGACTTGGAAAGACTTGAAACAGGAAATTACACCTGCAAATACAAAAAATGCCAAACTTTTTGGAATAGAAGAGGGCAGTCTATTGTTGCGAGTGCAGGGCTGGGGTGCTTTTAACCAACACAGGATATTTGTCCACGATGTGCTTATTAATCTTGAGCACGCACCGAACTACCCCGAAAAACTGACAGAACGATCTTTCACGCAAGTTTGGCTCGAGGAATATGGAATTGAACCAAAGCTCGCCGATTTGATGATTAGACCTGTGCGTTTGGGGGGAGAGCCTCAAACACTACTCGGCTGTACGAATGGCGCGCCCGGTTTGTATTTGCGAAGAGTTAAAACCGATGACCGCGAGCGTGTCATCCAAGTTGACCGAGAGTTTTGGCGCTTCGAAGCGCTGGAATTACAATTTTCCCCAAACCAAAGCGACTAGAATGTCACCTTCCACAAATAAAGCTGTGCGCGTTACGCACCAATTGAAAACACCAACAATGAATTGTCCCAAAGAGTTTCTTGAGATCGAAGCCGGTCGCTGGAAAAGCAGGATTGCATCACTATCAGCTGAAGAGGCACAAGAGTTGGCTCTTAGGGCACAGACTGCCCCGCTATTTGCACATGCCTATTCTTTTCATCTGAATTTCCGTTTTGGGGGAATGAAGCCAATTGATTTGCTCGATATCGCAGCACAACATGGCATGAAGGGTGTGAAGATCCACGTCGAGGATGGCGAAGAGTACAGCTTACTTGCATCACCACAAGACCGCGAAGCCTTTGGCGCGAGAGCCAGAGAATTGGGATTGATCGTACACATAGAAACCAGCGAAACCACACGCGAAGCTATGGTGGATGCAATTGAGATTGCCCGGACAACGGGAGGTGTTTCGGTGCGTTGCTACCCGCGCTATGAGGCGACCGTTTCCCAAATCATTTCCAAAACGATTGCAGATTTGAAATTGCTTTGGGATCTCGACCCCAATGGAAAATTAATATTCACACTAGAGCAGCATGAAGACCTTACATCTGACGAGCTTGTTAGAATTATCGAAGAAGTCGCCAATCCACATCTTTCCCTGCTGTTTGATTTTGGAAATATGATCAATGCATTCGAGCGCCCGTTGAAGGCGCTACAAAAACAATCCGCGTACATAACAGAAGTGCACATTAAGGACTGTTATGTGATCCCTGATCGGGGCGGATGGGCACAGACCGGCACTGCTAGCGGAACGGGACACCTTCCATTTACTGATATGTTGCTAGACCTTCTTTTGCTTGGAGAACACGAACCACAAGTCACAGCCTTTTCACTTGAGGAAGAAGCGGAATATTTCGCGCCGGCCATGCGGTTCCCTGATGAGGGAAACGATCCATTTATTGCACATCGAACCGCCAGCCTGACACCCGTCAATACTGACGAAATTGATCAACGATTGGAAAAAGAACGCAAGGAGGCAACCGCCCAAATTGATTTTGTGCGTGGCCTTCTATTCGACATAGAAAAAAGGGCGTTGGCTTCGGCCAACCAAGCGTCTGGAGACGATTTATGAATAAGATTCTTTGCCCACAGGAATATGTGGAAGTGGCAAATAAACTGGCAGACGCCGTCCGTCCAATAATCCGCAAACACTTTCGCACTCGGCTGAACATCATCTCAAAAGCTGACGATAGCCCGGTGACTATTGCGGATCGCGCTGCGGAGACGGAAATGCGTCAAATATTGCGCAACGGGTTTCCAAACCACGGCATTCGGGGTGAAGAATTTGATGCAGAAAATCCAGACGCCGATTGGTGCTGGGTGCTCGATCCGATCGATGGGACCAAATCGTTCGTATCCGGGTCACTTTGCTTTGGAACCCAGATCGGGTTGGCATATAAAGGTGTTCCGATTTTAGGGGTAATCGATCAACCCATAACTGGCGAACGCTGGATTGGGATCGCGGGTCAGCCGTCAACTCTCGGTGGAAAGCCTATATCAACAAGTCGAACAATTGATATAGCGAGCGCAGTAATTTACACGTCTGCCGCAGAACAGTTTTCGGCCGATCAGAAAATAGCTTTCGCCCGATTAAGCAAAGCGGCTGACTTCACGCGCTATTCGCATGATTGTTATGCTGCGGGCCTTTTGGCTATTGGTATGGTCGACATCTTGATTGAAGCGAACGTGTACGATTATGACATAATACCGCAAATTCCTGTTATCGAAGGCGCGGGCGGATTGGTAACGGATTGGAAGGGACAAAAACTTGGACGAGGCCCCAAATTCGAGTCGGTTCTGGTATCTGCAAATTCCGACCTTCACGCCAGCGCGCTTAGACTTTTGAATGGGTGATGACTACTCGAGGCAGTTGATGATGTATTGAGCTTGCATTGTTCGCGGCCGTTTTCTCAGGCCGCGAACAGTCTACTTTGAATACGAAATTGGCTCTATATACCGGTAAAGGTTTCGAAGTTGGCTATGGAGGCTATTGGCTATTTAAAGTGTGTAGTTTAGTGAAAACTTACAGCGCAAATAAACCCTCAAGAGGAAATGACCGGACAGTTACGCTCAACTCGTAAACAGTATCGACTTCGTTTCAAGATACGACTCAATTTGTTCTGGCCCCAAATCTTTACCAAATCCCGACTTTCCCAAACCTCCAAATGGAAATGCTGGATCCAAGAATCCATGACCGTTAACATATATCGTACCGGCATTTAACCGCTTCGAAACTGTCATGATGGTGTCCATGTTTTGGGAAAATATTGAAGCCCCCAATCCGTATTCAGTATCTTCGGCCAGTGCCAAAAGGGCATCAAGTCCGCTGGCTTTCCGGAGCGCAAGAACCGGACCAAATATTTCTTCACGCCAGATTGGGTGATCGGTGGGGCAGTCTTCAACGATCACCGGACCTAACATCGTATCTTCCGCAGAATTACCACCTCGATCCAAGGGGAGCGATAATCCGTCTTTTCTAGCAAGTTCGATATATGAATAAACTTTGTTGCGATGCTGTTGCGATACGAGCGGAGACATATAGGTTTCAGGATCTAAACCGACACCGACTTTCAGTTCGGCGGTAGCTTTGACAAGTTTTTCAATGAAAATATCATAAATGGACTCATCAATGACCGCGCGCGATGTCGCATCACACACTTGCCCGCTGTTAAAGAATATACCGTTCAAAACGCCATCTACAGCCACTTCAATGTCCGCATCCGCTGTGACGATTGCAGCAGACTTTCCACCTAGCTCCAGCGTCATACGTGTCATATTTGGGATGGCTGCTTGGCCGACCATAACACCTGTTTGAGTAGATCCCGTAAAGGTGACCTTGTTAATCCGTGGGTCGCTAATCAAAGGAGCCCCTGTGACGGCCCCTGTACCATTCACAATGTTGAGAACACCTTTCGGAAACCCTGCTTCGGCTGCCAGCTCGGCAAATCGCAAAGACGTAACCGGCGTAATTTCACTGGGTTTCGCGACCACAACACATCCTGCGGCAAAGGCGGCAGCACATTTCCATACCAGTGTTTGAAGTGGGAAATTCCACGGTGATATTGCAGCAACGACACCTATTGGTTGCTTTATCGTCATACCTGAATTGCCAGTTCCATATGCAGCCAATGGTCCTGTACGACCTTCAATTCGCGTACAAAAACCTGCGAAATATCTTAACACATCAATGGACGCGTTGACGTCAATTTCGAGTGCTTGAACAACTGACTTACCCATATTTGCAGATTCAAGGAAAGCCAGTTCTTCTGCGTTGCTTTCCATCAAATCCGCGAGCTTTAACATCATGGATTGGCGATCAAGCGGGCGCATGTTCGCCCAATCTCCAACGAAAGCTTTTTTCGCTGATGTTATGGCGGCTGATACCAATTCTGTTCCAGCTTCGAACGTAACCGCTAATTCTTCACCGGTGCTAGGTTCAATCAATGGAATGGTGCTACCGCTGCCGACATATTGATTGTCAATCCAATGGGGTATGTCGCGCTGGACCAATTCAATTAACTTTGGATCAACATTCCATTTTGCGAAGTAGTCATCAATTTTTTTAGACATTTTGAACCTTTTTTAGACAAGCAGATACCATTGCGATCTACCTTTTGAGTAAGAATGAGGGCCGCAGAAACTTTTCCGTGAGATTGGATGTTCAGACAGAATACATTTTTCCAGATTTATCTTATAGGCGCACCCGAGCGCTGAGTGACACCCACACGCTCGGCAATCCCAACAGGCGCGTTTTCAGATGAAAGCAATGTATTTCCCAGAATTATGTCGGCCCCGCGCTCTGCGAGCATCATTGTTGGAGCGTTCAAATTGCCATTAGGTTCACTTGGAAACACCGAGCTGTCGACGACGCGTAAACCCTCTAGCCCACGTACCTTCAATTCCGGATCTACGACGGCCATTTCATCAATGCCCATTTTGCATGTCCCGCAGGGATGATACGTGCTCTCGAGGTTTTCACGAACAAATTCATCCAACGCCTCATCTGATTGCGTATCCGGCCCAGGCAGTATTTCGCCATTGTTGAAGTCGTCCATCGCTGGTTGCGTAAGAACTTCTCTGGTCAAGCGGATGCAATCGCGAAACCCTTTGCGATCTTCTTCCCGGTCAAGATAGTTAAACAAAATATCAGGGTGGGTGAACGGGTCAGCGTTTTTCAGTCTGACATACCCACGGCTTTTTGGTTTGTTTGGGCCTGTCAGGACCATAAAACCGTGTCCCTTGATGGGTTTTTTACCGTCATACCGGACAGCCGCCGGCAGGAAATGGTATTGAATATCTGGCCACTCCTTTTCGGCTGACGACCTAATAAACCCCCCTGCCTCAAAGTGATTTGTCGCACCAAGACCATCTCTGAACAGCAACCACCTTAACCCGATGAAACCTTTTGATATCCAGTCCATCTTCGAATTTAGTGTAAGAGGTTTTTTACACGAATACTGGATATAGACCTCTGCATGATCTTGCAGGTTTTCCCCCACTCCCGGAAGGTCGTGCAGAACTTCGACACCGGCTTTTTTCAACACGGCCGCTGGCCCAATTCCTGAACGTTGCAACAGATGTGGTGAACCGATCGGGCCGCTTGAAATGATAACTTCTTTGCGCGCCAATGCTTTGCTGGTTTTACCATTCTTTTCATATTCAACACCTACCGCACGCCCATCCTTTAGCAGAATCCTGCGGGTCATCACCTTTGTGCGAACTTCCAGATTTGGACGTTTCATTGCTGGCCGCAAATAGGCATTTGCTGCAGACCATCGTATGCCGTTTTTAACGGTCATATGCATTGGCCCGAAACCTTCTTGCATATGCCCGTTGGAATCTTTGGTTTTGATGTAACCCGCTTCTGTTCCAGCATCGACAAAGGCCCGGTAAAGTGGATTTTTCATCCGGTTTCCGCTAGTTACGCTTAAGGGACCATCAGAACCGCGGTACGTGTCACCGCCATCTTCAAAGCTCTCGGACTTTTTGAAGTACGGTAAACAGCTGGCATATCCCCAGCCCGTGGCCCCCATTTGATCCCACTCGTCAAAATCACGGGCATGTCCACGGACATAAACTAGGCCATTTATTGAAGACGATCCTCCAAGGACCTTTCCGCGCGGGCAATGAACACGACGCCCGTCCAGACCGGGCTCAGGCAACGTTTCATATTTCCAATTATACCGCTTGGTATTCATTGGCATCGCAAATGCAGATGGCATCTGAATAATAACGTCTCGGTCGGAACCGCCAAATTCTAAAACGAGAACTTTATTCGTTGGGTTTTCGGTTAGACGATTGGCCAACACACAGCCAGCAGAACCCGCACCAACGATGATATAGTCAAATTCTTCACTCATTGTTTCATATCCAATCTTATGGCAGTCAATTCATTGCAAGCGCTTTGTCCACCTCGTCATGGAGGCTGGACATGATACGCTTTTTAAGTTCAACGAACTCAGGGCTTGTTGTTACGGAATAGTCGCGTGGCCGATCAATCTTTACCGGTATCGTGTCCATGATCCGACCTGGTCGGGCCGACATCACATAAACCACATCGCCCAAGAACAGGGCTTCATCTATATCGTGGGTTATAAACAGCACAGTCTTGCGCTCTTCTTGCCAAATCTTCAGCAGGAGCTCTTGCATAACAGCGCGCGTTTGACTGTCGAGTGCACCAAAAGGTTCATCCATTAGCAGAACTTCAGGATCAACAGCTAATGCACGCGCGATAGCCACCCGTTGTTTCATTCCGCCAGATAGTTGTGATGGATATGAATTCTTAAATGCAGAAAGGCCAACTGCTTCTACATAGTGGCTCGCGCGCTTTTCGCGCTCAGATTTGGACACTTTGGCCAAATCCAGTCCAAACTCCACATTCTTTTGAACTGTCAGCCAAGGAAACAGAGAGTAGTTCTGTGGAACCATTCCACGTTCAGGACCCGGCTTTTCGATTGTGACTCCGTCGATTGTGGACTTGCCTTCGGTGGCGGCATTCAAACCTGCCACCAGATCAAGACAACTGGATTTTCCACACCCAGACGGGCCTACGATAACCGCGAATTGCCCTTCCGGAATAACCAGATCAAGACCATCCAGCGCGGTAATTTGTGTTGCTACGTTTGATCCAAATCGGACCGCTACATTATGAAGTTGTACTTCAGCCATTGAATTTCCCCTTACTTTCCTACGTATTCCCAAGGTAAAACAATGCGTTTTATCCATTTAAAAATTTGATCTGTAATCAAACCCAGAAACCCGATTACGAAGATGCCGACGAAGATTCCTGCTGGATCCAAACCGCGCATTGATTGGAGGATCATGTAGCCCAGACCAGAATCTGCGGCGACCAGCTCGGCAACGACCAGAAAAGTCCAAGCCCAGCCCATTGTGACCCGAAGCGTATCGAGGACGCCTGACAAAGTAGCCGGTAAAAGAACACGTCTGACTATCTGACCTCGCGTTGCACCCAACGTATATGAGACGTTGAACAGGTCTGCATGCACGCCTCTGGCAACATCCGACACCATGACTATTTGTTGGAAAAATGTTCCCAAAAAGATAACGGCGACTTTTTGTTCTAGACCAATGCCTATCCATAAGATTAGCAGCGGTATCATCGACGTTACCGGCAGATAGCGCATGAAATTGATAACGGGTTCTAGCGCTGCATTAACAATTTTAAATCCACCCATCATTATCCCGATGGGCACTGCGATCAGCGATGAGAGAAAGAAACCCAAGTAGATTTCCGTCAACGATACGCCGATATGTTTTGTAAGGCTGCCGTTACCAAGCTTTTTGGTAAACGACTGCCAAACATCGGTCGGAGACGGAAGAAAATCTGGACTGACGAAACCAGAATACGTAACAAGTGCCCAGCACGCTAAAATCGATCCCGAAATAGTTATACCGGCACCCAATTCAACCTTACGAGGTATGATACGTTTCGGTGTGAAATAGCGGTCAAGAGTACTTAACGTTGCCATGATGCGTCCTTCTCTTCAGTGGGATTAATTTAGGAACGACGTGTCGATCAAATCGCTAGCTTTTAGGCCATCAACTTTAATTCGATCCAGATCACTCCAGATATCGATCGCGTTCGATACGGTTTCCGCCAAAACTCCAGGAACTTCCGGTGTGCCAAACATCTCGATATTCCTTGCAGTGTCGAGATATTCGATACCAGTTGCGGCCGCCCTAAATTCATTTGGATCTTCCAACCAGCCACCAACGCCGTTGGCCATAATTGTGTAAGCTTCGTCCGGATTGCTGTCTATGAAGTCCAGTGCGCGGTCCCAGGCACGGACGAATGCTTTGAGCTCGGCTTCGTGTTCTTTTGCGGTGCTTTCGAGTACTGCAACAACATCCACAATCAATCCGGGTGTTTCAGAACTGCTTACCAGTATTTTGCCGTGATCCTTCGATGCACCCTGACTTAGATGAGGTTCCCATGTCACCGCTGCATCAACGCGGTTTGCAGCAAAGGCAACGCCAGCATCAGTGGCAGTCATGTTAACCATTTTGATATCGTCTTGCGTCAATCCTGCACGGCGTAATAGTGCATTGATAAAGAACTGCGAAACCGAGCCTTCTTCAAATGCCACAGTACGACCCTTGAGATCAGCCACGGTTTCGATACTTACGTTCGAAACTACACCATCGCCACCATTGGAATTATCAACGGCAAGAATATAGTTTAGTGGCTTTCCATCACGCATATACGTGGGAAATTCGTCAGCAGTAGAAGCAACCAGATCCACACGCCCTGCCATTAGCGCACCCATTTTAATAGGTGTATTCTCCATAACAGAAAGTTCGATTTCCACACCTTCCTCGGTGAAAAACCCCTTTTCCTGTGCAATATAGAATGGGCCGTAGCCAACCCATGTAGAGTGCGCGAGTTTAAGTGCGTCTGCGTTGGCCCCACCGGCTAATAGTGCTGTAAACGTAGATGCCATCAAGGTGGCCTTAAGTGAATTATTCATTGTATTCTCCCTTTGGTTTCAGTTTGTTATTATCTGCCCGTTATTGGGCCATCGTAGTATGGTATTTGGTCGATACGCGGCTCCCATAGGTTTGTCTCAACACAGTGGTTCACGTGTTTTGCTATGTCCTCCATAGGTGCGAACCAAACATCGCCACGCCCAACAATTTCCTGCAAAAATTTGTTCACCACATGCCAACGCGCCAGCCGGCCTGTTGCAAACGGGTGAACAACGGGAACCCAAAGGCCGCCATACAGATAGGCTGCTTCAAACTCTTCGCTAAATGCCTGCCAGCCGTTACTTGGCGAACGGATCGGCATCATGTAATCCAGATCCATTGATTGAACGAATTGAGGCCAGTCATCCAAACCCCAATGCGATGGCAGCTCAACCAGTTTACCGTGGTTCGTTTCTAACAAATAAGGCTGATCATCACCCATCAATGAAGCGTCATAAAGAAAACCTGCTTTCGACAGCAGATCTCCCGTGCGATGTGAAAAGTTGTAAAGTGGAGCGCGAAATCCGCGAGGGAATGTTCCGGTCAAACGCTTGATCACGTCTGCGCTACGTTCGAACCAATATAACTCGTCTTCATCATTTAATTCGCTGGGATGCTCATGTAGATACCCGTGCTGTGCAATTTCATGGCCACCCTTCAGAAGGGTTTCGATCGCATCAGGATAGGTTTCAATGCACCATGCAGGGATGAAAAAGGTCTGGCGGATGCCGAGTTCCTTATAAGTATTCACAATTCGCGGGATGGCCACCTCTGGCCCATATTTAAGCATTGATAATGCGGAAACACGGCTGTGTGCATCTTTCGGATGCGCAATGTGAATTAAACTGTCCGCATCCATATCGAAGGTGATGCAGGCTGCGCATTTCGCACCATTGGGCCACGGAATAGGGTTGGCAATCATGGCATGACGCTCCCGCCGTTTACACCAATACCTTGGCCAGTGATAAATCCTGCATTTGGGCCAATCAGGAACGCTGCCATTTGCGCGATTTCGTCCGGATGACCAAATCTGGCAAGAGGAATGTCCAGCTCACGCGCGCGCCATTCTGGTGTCATATTATGTGCGCCCAACATTTCAGTATCAATCGGCCCCGGGCACAGTGCGTTTACCAATATATGTGGTGCAAACTCTTTGGACCATGACCGCATAAGCCCCATGACACCGTGTTTTGACGCCACATAAGGCGAAAAGGTTTCGCGCCCTGAAACACCGAGATCAGAAGATGTTAGAACAACCCTTCCCTCGCGGCCTTCCATCCTGCGAATTGCCTCACGACCAACAAGAAAACTGCCACGTAAATTGATGTTAACTACACGGTCGAAATCGTCGGCAGTTGTTTTTAATAGCGGACGTTCGTCAATAACTCCGGCACAATGAACGAGAGCATCCAATGGACCTAAACGGTTATCTAAGAGCGAGAAGAGTGCGTTTACTGAAGTCTCATCCGAAACATCGCAAGCGATCGACATATGGCCGTGTTTGTGTTCGGCAAGCGAAGATACCGTTGCATCAGGATTTATAATATCGGCACATGCAACCCGCATTCCCTGCGCGGAAAGAACCTTTGCTGTTGCCGCCCCAATACCTTGGTTTGCACCTGTAACCAGTACATTTTGGACCTGTAACTGGCTCATCCCATCACCTCGCCACGATCAAGCATGTAGGCCTGTCCGGTAATGTCCTTTGCGCCATCCGAGGCAAGAAACAGATATAAGGATGTCATATCCTCAGGTTCCAGCAACCCGTTCAACACCTGCGCACCTGTGATTTCTTCCAGTAGGTCCGGCTCGCTGCGTCCGGTGTTTAGTGACATATTCTTGAGCGAAAGCATCGAAGCTTCGGTTTTAACCCAGCCAGGGCAAACCGCGTTGACATTAATGCCCTTCGCCCCCAGTTCATGCGCAATGGAACGCATAAATCCAAGGTTCGCATGTTTGCTTGCGCAATAAGCTGAAAACTCTGCAACTGCGGTTCGGCTCCATATCGAACCGGTTACAACGATCCGGCCACCAGCCGACATTTTCTTGACAGCATGGCGGGTAACTAAGAATGTTCCAACAACGTTGATGTCAACAATTCGACGGAAAGTTTCTTCAACATCGTCGTTCGGATCATCCAGTGGTGTAATCCGCTCAAGTCCGGCGTTATTGATCAAGACATCGATCTGATCAATTTCGCTCATAGCTACAGCAACAGATGCGCTGTCAGTGATGTCACATTGCAGACCCACGACATTGCCTAGTTTGCCTAAATTTGACGCAGCTTCCTTAACTCCGCTACCGCTTGCCAAAATATAAGTTTTGGCACCGGCAAGCAAAAACGCTTCGGCAATAGCATAACCAATTCCGCGGCTAGCACCGGTTACCAGAACTGTTTTCCCAGTAAAGTTGTAGCTAACACTACCCATTAGGCAGAATCTTTATTGTGGAGGATGCGCCCCACCAAATTCATCAGAACCTGTGCGGCCAATGTGCTGGTAGATCCGGAATGGTCATAATCGGGTGCTACTTCAACAAGATCCACACCGACAACGCTTCCGCGCTTGGTCAATCCGTCTAGAAGCTCCAACACTTCGTAATAATCAAAACCGCCATGGCTTGGCGTGCCCGTCCCGGGTGCAATAGACGGATCAAAGGCGTCAATATCAATCGTCACATAGTACCGCACTCCTTCTGGAATGCGCGCCAGCATCCCTTCGATGCCAAGCTTACGAACTTGACGTACAGATTGAATGTCTGATCCCATACTGCGTGCATCAACATATCCGTCGCGCGCAGTCGAGGACACGTTGCGGATACCTATTTGAGAAAGACCAGTTACATAACTTTTCTCTGCGGCACGTCGCATCGGATTCCCGTGACCATTGCGAACGCCGTGACGTTCGTCGACGAAATCCAGATGTGCATCAATTTGCACGACGTGAATTGGCTGTTGATCATCAAAGGCATTGATACATGGTATGTTAATGGAATGGTCACCGCCCATTACAACTGGGATCGCACCAGCGGCCAATATTTTACGAACACCATGTTCAATATTTGAATGGCTGTTTTCTGTATCGGTGTGAATTATATCTGCATCGCCAATATCGACTATTCTGGTCGTCTCTGCAGGCAAATATGTAACGTCATCCTCATGGTCGTATGCACCGGAATGCCCAAAAGAAAATAACGTAGATGCTTCGCGGATTGCACGTGGCCCCATGCGCGCACCACTACGAAATTGACAGCCAAAATCATACGGGGCGCCCAACACGGCGATATCCGCGTCGATCGAATCCCAGTCGGCTACATATGGGTACTTACCAAAAGTACATATTCCAACAAATGGTAGATTTAGTCGTCCGCTGTCGTAAGAGTTATCAGTCATTGTTCCCTCGATTCCGTTTCGAGAAAACCTATTCAATTATTTGGTATTAAAAATATGATTGTATAAATGTTTACTATGAATATAATTATAGTATGAAAAACCTCGTTGGAAATCTGCACGATAACGACCTGCGGCTGCTGCGGGTTTTCCAAAGTATTGTGCGTAATGGGGGGTTTTCAGCGTCACAGGAAGCACTAGGTCTGACCCCGGCAACCATATCTAACCACATGTCCGCGCTCGAAAGCCGATTAGGTGTAAGGCTATGTCATAGGGGGCGAGGTGGATTCAGACTCACTGAAGAAGGCAAGCAGGTGCACTCTGCAATGCTGGACCTATTTGGTTCTATTGAAACTTTTCGAAGTGCTGTTGGGGCCACCAAAGGTGAAATAACCGGAACAGTTGAATTTGGTGCCGTTGACGCAGTTTATACAAATAGGGATTTCCCGTTAGATGAAGCCATTGGAAAATTTGCAAAGTCTGCACCTAAAGCCACGCTAAATGTGCATATTGCGTCCCCACAGGAGTTATTACAGGGTCTTATAACGGGACGTTTTCATATTATTTTGACACCAACACGATCTTTGCCAAAATCTATAATGTCGTTTCCGGTTTTCCAAGAACTCCAACAGTTGTACTGCGGAAACAGGCACCCTTTATTTGATACGAGCGATAAATTAATCACCTCCCGGATGCTCTCTCAGTACCCGTTTGTTGGCCGTAGTTATGAAGAGAATGAACCTATTTGTGGCATAGATTTTAATTGGCAATCAGTTACCTCTCACATGGAAAGTGCGATGCTGATGATACTGTCCGGACAATATATCGGATTTCTACCAAGTCACTTTGCAAGAAATAGGGTTCTATCCGATGATCTTCGACCAATTAATAAACAAGACGTAAACTTTTTTGATGACTTTAAAATAGCACTTCAACGAAAACACCCTAATGCCGCTGCTAAACATCTCGCAGAAGTGATCAAGGAAATTCCCACCAGAAATTCAATCTCAAGTCTAATTTGATTCTAACCATACTTTGTATGAATTATTTTGATTGCATTCGCCGCGAACCGCTTCTTGCCGCCCTAACTAACTGCGGCTCACCCCAACCGGCATCGCCACCGTAAGTCATACGGCCACGTCATATAATCTCCCCAAAAACGCCCATGTGTGAATACGAAAATACAGGTTGAAGAAAGCCGCTAAACATGACAATTGTGTCCTAGAAGTAGTGTTCTACCGGAGTTTTGAGCGTTGGTAATGTCAACCATCAGGTCCAATACCGAAGGTTTTTCAAGTGCTTAGAGGCACCCAACGCACTCGCTTTTTTG
>CALCGO010000274.1 GCA_937901055.1 uncultured Rhodobacterales bacterium | reverse complement strand
ACAGTTTGATGCGGTACCCCATGTCGGCAACATCTTTGATGTCGGTCAGCGAGATACGCTCGATACCTTCGATTTTGACGTTGTTGAAATCGACTTGCGTGCCAAAAGCGGTGGCGGCTAGCAACGATAGTTTGTGCGCGGCATCAAAACCGCCGACGTCAACCGTCGGGTCTGCTTCGGCGTAACCCAGTTCTTGTGCGTCGCGCAGAACATCGGCGTAATCCGCGCCGGTATTTTCCATGACGGTCAGGATGTAATTACAGGTGCCGTTCATCACACCCATCACGCGTTCGATCTTGTTTGCGGCGAGACCTTCGGTCAGCGCTTTGACGATCGGTATACCACCAGCAACAGCCGCCTCGAAACGCAGCGCGACGCCGTTTTCTTCGGCAAGCGTGGCGAGGTTTTGACCGTGGATCGCCAGCAGGGCTTTGTTGGCAGTCACCACGTGTTTGCCATTCGCCAGTGCTGTTTCAACGGCAGCTTTGGCGGGGCCGTCTTCCCCACCGATCACTTCGATCAGTACGTCCACGTCGTCGCGACGCGCCAGTTCAACGGCGTCGTCTTCCCACGCGTAACCAGACAGATCAACGCCGCGGTCTTTGCTGCGGGATCGCGCAGAGATCGCCACGACCTCGACGGGGCGGCCAGCGCGCGCGGCCAGTAGGTCGCCGTGTTGCTGGACGATTTTTACGATACCAGCGCCAACAGTGCCTAGGCCTGCGACAGCTAGTCTTAACGGTTTGGTCATATTCTCAAGGCTCCCAGAAACCCCAGCCGTCTGGTGCAAAACCGCGACTTAGGGCCATTTTTGTTGTGCGTTCTTCATGGGTCCAGATGGACTCGAATGTAAAGGGTATATCGGAGATGGATGCCTGTATTGCACCACTTGTGGAAACAATCACGTCATATCCAAACGTGCGCAGGGCCTTTTCAAGCGTCGCGGCATCTGCGCCTTCACCTTGTTCGAATTCCATATCCAGCGTGATATTAGCGCCTTCGATCGTGGGGTTCTGCTTGATCAGTTCCGCAACCGTATAGGCTGTCTGGTTCTGTTGCAGTTCCCAATCCCATTCATCTGACATTTCTTTATCCTTGTGTTGAGGCAGTGCGTTTCAGGGCGGCTTCCAGTCGGGCGCGATCACTTGATGATAGCACAGGTCCACGTAGGGCCACAATTTTACGTTTCAACATGGCGAAGCGGGCGATGAGGTTCGACGGGTCGGGGACCTCGTAATCGGCGATGCGGAAGGTCGACACCGGATAAAGATCCGGATACCCGTGTTGGATGGCGTAATCCGAGGGCGAGAAATCATACCCTTGCAGGCCCGAATCCCACCCGCAAGCGGCGGTTGATAGCAACAGTATTGCGCCAACGAGTGATTGCCTGTAATTGGGCATGGTGCGGCGCAGCATATATTCGGTGTCTCGCATGTATGGCCCGTTACAAAGTTGTCTTGGAATTATCCGGCAATATACGCCATAGTTAACGCTGGAAGCGCCCGCAAGCAAGGTGGGTGAAGGGGATTTGGACTATGAGCGACAAAACTTTGCCGGATGACGCCGACTTTGAACATATGGTGCAGGATCGTCAGGAGTTTGCCGACAATATGCACGAAGCTTTCGAGGTTTCGCAGGAAATCTGGGAGAAGTTTCTAGAAGCTGAAGCTGACGAACAGCACTCAACGAATCCCGATCCGATGAACACCATGCCCGCGTTTACGGAATTGTTGACCGCTTTGTGGTCCGATCCGCAAAAGCTGGCAGAGTCAACGCAAGCGTACTGGACCGCGCAAGGGCACATCTGGCAACATGCGATGCTGAAGATGATGGGCAGTGACGAGGCCGCGTCCGGGGTCGAAATGCCGGACCTGCCTGCCGAAGGTAAGCGTTTCAAGCATGATGAGTGGTCCGAAAACGCACTGTTCGAATATATCAAGCAATCCTACTTGCTGGCGTCCGGTTGGGTGCAAAACACGGTGCACGATGCGGATATGGACCCCAAGGACCGTAAGAAGACCGAATTCTATGCGCGCAATTTTGTCGAGGCGATGAGTCCGGCAAACTTCGCGGCGCTAAACCCCGAAGTGCTGGAGGCAACGACTGCCGAGAAGGGCAAGAACCTTGTTCGTGGTCTCAAGATGATGTTGGCAGATATGGAACGCGGCAAAGGTAAGCTGTTGATCCGCCAGACCGACATGGACGCCTTCGAGGTTGGCCGCAATATGGCGATGACCAAGGGCAAGGTGATTTGGCAGAACAACATTTTGCAACTGATCCAGTATTCGCCGCTGACCGAAGAGGTGTATTCCAAACCTTTGCTGATGATCCCACCGTGGATTAACAAATATTATGTGCTCGATTTGAACGAAAAGAAATCGATGATGAAGTGGTTGGTCGAGCAAGGGTATACCGTGTTCGTCATTTCGTGGGTTAATCCGGACGAGGCCCAGAAGGACGAGACTTGGGGTTCGTATATGCAAGGCGCATCCGACGCGATTGATCGGATCTTGGCGGAGACTGGGCAAAAGCAGACCCATATCGCCAGTTATTGCATCGGCGGCACAATGGCCGCGACTTTGACGGCGGCGCTTAATCGCGATGGCGACAAGCGGATTGCATCAACGACGTTTTTCACCTCGTTGGTGGATTTCGAAGACGCAGGCGAGTTGCAGGTTTTCGTTGATGACAAAACCATCGCAATGGTCGACGAGCAGATGGAGAAGGGGTATTTACCCGCACAAACCATGGCCTCGGCGTTCAACATGCTGCGTTCCAGTGATCTGATTTGGTCGTATGTCGTTAGCAATTACATGCTTGGCAAGGCGCCCGTTCCGTTTGACTTGCTGTACTGGAATGCGGATTCCACGGCGATGCCCGCGAAAGTGCATCACTTCTATCTGGATCAGTTTTATACGCAAAACCTGCTTATCAAGAATGCGCTGGATATTGACGGCAAACCCGTTCGGTTGGCGGATATCAAAGTACCTGTTTATCATGTGGCCACGAAGGAAGATCACATCGCGCCTGCGGCCTCGGTTTACGGGGGGGCGCG
>CALCGO010000273.1 GCA_937901055.1 uncultured Rhodobacterales bacterium | reverse complement strand
GAGCGTCCCAGGAGCCTGATTCAATGATCTCGACGGTATATCCCTGTATATGGCCTGTTTGGACGCCTGCAGAGGCTTCTACGGCCGTTAGAGGGGCAATGGTGAGTGCAGTTGCTGTTGCGATTGAAGAAAAAAGATTCATGGGTTGTCTCCGGGATGTGTTTGGTGGACCTTACAAGCGTAGCAGAGGTTTGATGTAATCGATGTCGTGGGTGTCATACTTCGTAATGAAGATGCCATTGCCTTGATCAATCTCCCCGAATTCCAGGCTGTAATGATCATTGGAAAATGTGGTGAAGCCTGGAAACTCAAGGTCAGCGTTTTGCCAAAGAATGGCAAAGGAGCCGATGCGTATCAAGCCGCCGTCAGGAGTGATGTCAATAGTCATGATTTCTTCTCCTTGGTTTGATTGTTGAAAACGTTGGGTCGGATAGATCCAAATCCTGATTGGATTGAAACAACAGTAGCACCTGAGTCGGAGTAGGCGTCAAAGATGTCACTTTTTGTGTGGGCCCTTACGGCATCAGCTGAAACTGCGCCATCGGTAAACCGAAAGGTCACTAGGTGCGTGTCAGAAGGCAGTTCAGAACCCAGGTCAGTCACCTCTGATTCACTGGTCTCAGACATGATGTGCTGAACACCATAAAGGCTGAGAATCGTTGCAAACTCTGGGCTTGATTCGACCTCTAGATCAATTGCTGCATCAAGAAAGTGATTAGCATTGGTGCCGGGATGTACAAAAGTAGTCATTAGTAACCTCGGATGATGGAATGGATACGGCCTGGATGCACAGTGTAATGATACATCAGAGCCTCGTCTCCCAATAGCTCCCCTGCAGGGCTAGTCGGCCAGTTTTGATGCTGAAGCCTATCGTGTAGCGGTGCCGGAAAAAATCATCCTCGTGTAACCTCACTTCCTCACGAAAACGACAGCCGTCATACTCTGTCCTCATGACCACGCAGTCTTGGTCAATGATCTCGACCTTAGAGCTATTGGCGCCTTCGCCAAAGTAATCCCTAGAACGGTGCAAAATGTTGCCGTCGAGAGTAAGCACCATCTGCCCTGAGGTTTTGCCGGTCCAGTCAATAATAAACTGATCGCTTCGCTCGCCCTCGACCATCGTGAAGTTTGTGGTCATATTTACAGGCTCAAGCTTGGGCGCGAATAGATAACGTCGCTCACTTGTCCAGCTACCGCAAGAGCGGCGCAAAAATTGCAATGCAGTCATGATTGTTCTCCAAATACTTTTTCGATAGCCTCGCGGGCTGCTACGTGCTTTTCACTGTAAGAGTAAGCCTTTAGGAAGGCGAGCTCAAACAGTCGCGTTGTAGACAGCGCCGTGATGGCCAGCATAGTAGGTTCGCCCATCTGGGAATGAACAGCTGGTTGCCATTCAGCAAGAACCCTGATGAAGTCCCTGACCATTAAAATTGCTTCGTCGTCAGGCATTTCTTCGACCATCTCATGCGCGATCTTGTCGGCATAAGTGATCATGTCTTTTGGGTTGAAGTCTTGGCTCATGAGTTTGAATACCTCGCGTGACAGCGTTGTGAAATAGCGATTGCGTCCTCCTCTGTAAGAATCTCTTGGCTTACAGCATCCGCCAGTTCAATGTCAACTTCTTGGCAAAGCAGTTGGACGTTGGCAGGGGTGCCTGAAGCAATGGCAAAACAGGTAGCGATGCCGATTGATGTGATGCTCAAGGCGGCCAGTAGTCGAGTCAGTATGTTCATGGGATTTGAGATTCAAAGAATACCGCAACCCCTACAAAAAGAGTAACGATTAAGGTGGCAGAGCCGTAAAGGGCTAAGAAGTGGATCATAGCAAGCGTTGAGTGATAGCAATCATAGAAGCAGCTATAAAAAAATAGCTTAAATTTGCCATGTCATTGGCATCGGTGTGAAGGTAATAAGGAACGCGGAGGGTTTCCGCAAGAAGCTTACCGATAGCACCCATAACCACGTCCCCAGAAATAAGCATGGCCAGATAGGCCACGATACCCAGGTAGACCGAGTAATTCTTAAGCTGGTAAGCCTTGCGGCGTGTGACGTAGCGACGGATCGTCATGCTTCCTCCTTAGTGAGTTCAGTGGCCTGGCCTTTACTGGAGATCTTGACGACGCGGCGAGCGTCGAAGCTGCGCCATTGGCCGATCTTCGTGTCTACAACGCGAAAGATGTTTGGGTCAGCGCATTTGGTGCCAGTCCCTTTAATTTCACCGACTTCTTTAGGATTGACGGTGATCTTGCGTTCGGTGCCATCTTTCTTCTCGAAGGTGATGGTAACGAACTGGGAGCCTGCTTGAGTGAGAATCTCGTTGATCAGTTGTGCGTTTGTCATGGCGGGAACCTCTTGGGGTATGTGAGTATCGTACAGCAAAGGAGGGGGAAATGCAACCTACTGGAAGTAGTCTTGGACAGTTGTAAAATTGTCTACACACTCTTGGTGGTAGAAGTTCAGGTCGATACAGGCTTTGCGGAGGTCCCGAAGAAATGGGCCAACACCTCTGTCATCTCCCTGCTCACCAAGGTACTCGTCAATAGATTCCTTGAGGCGTTCGTAGCGTTGAGTTCCGTAGTCTGGGTTAGTCATAGTCTTGCTCCTGCCCTGTCAAGGCGGTCGAGTAGTTTTTGGATTGTCTTGATCTCATCTGGATCAAGCTGCTTGGTCACACTAGCATGGCCAAGAGCAAAGTAAAGAAGATCTAACTCGTTTTCATAAATCTTTACACTTGTGTGCTTGGACTTGCTCATCGGTTAGTTACGTATACGGGTTGAAGGATGCCTCCATCCTGGTCGTCATCATCGTCGTCGGTAAGCTCTAAGACTATTGCGGCAAGCCCGAGGACAAAAAGAGTGGAGAACAGTTTGGCGCCGAAAAGAAGGAAATCGTAAAAGGTCATAAGTTCTGCTCCGTTAGTTGTTTAGATAGCTTATCACGCAAAGCATT
>CALCGO010000272.1 GCA_937901055.1 uncultured Rhodobacterales bacterium | reverse complement strand
CACAAGGCCCACAGGACCCATTCATTCCAAGAGCGTTTCTTGATCTCGATCGTGTGATTTTCACTCATTTCAGGCCTCCATTACAGACTGATTGCTATCGATCCCATATTCCGGTAAATCCAAGTCCCACCATTCTTCAGCACTGGCCTGTATGCCGTAACCAAAGGCATCGTCCATGCTACGGAAGAACCCATCCAAGACCGGTGCAGTAGAAGATGATGCTTTAATGAATTCATGGATCCATGCTTTATCTTTCTTTGCATACGGGCAGACAGAGAAGCAGATACCACAGTTGGTGGCAACGCCTTCACGCCAATAGTTGACGCAAGTGACCGCGTTCTCGAAATATGCTTTGTGTCCAGGGTTATTCCATTCACCCTGAACATCCCAGGTGGGTTCATCCAGGAAGCTGAGGGATTCGGACGGGCAGGCCTCTGCACATTTTTTACAGCGCTTGCAAAATTCCATGATCCCAGCATCGATCGGCTTATCCACTGCCACGGGCAGGTCGGTGTATGCAATAAAGGCACGCACCATAGGGCCAAACTCAGGCGTGATCATGCGATTGAGTCGGGACATCTCACCAAGACCAGCCAATACACCCCATGCCGGGGCGATAGCCAAGGCATTGGTGCTGGAGGAACTCAGACACTGGTAGCCCAGGCCGCGCAGGAATTCCTGCAGCGAAGCCTGGATGGTCTCACTGCGTCTGTAAGTCAGGGTCGTTGTTTGAGAGCCAAGCGGGGTCGGAGCGCGGCGCATCGTTTCAGTAGACATCTGGACTGTGAAGGCGATAACATATTTTGCTTTATTGGGGACGTAACGGGTGGTTTCATCCTCAGAGGCCATATCATCATCGGTGAAGACTACGTCCTTCCCATCTGGATCGACCGCATAGGTCAGTTTCTTGTTGTCTTCATTCATCTCAACGAAGCCAACGGTTGCGGCACCAAAGTGGCGCATGGCAGCTCGAATGATCTTGGAAGCTTCTTCAGGAGAACCTTCCCATTTTGGCACGCCACGATCTTCTGGGGTTTTTGCTTTTTGCGGCCCTATGAAATCGCGGCCGTAGCTTGCATGTGCGCTTTTGAGCGCCTGGTCCTTGAGGGTGTAACCGTCAACATTGTTGAGCATGCCGTTCAGTTCCACCTCTGCGCCCTTTGCGCGAAGTTCGGTAACTTTATCTT
>CALCGO010000271.1 GCA_937901055.1 uncultured Rhodobacterales bacterium | reverse complement strand
ACCGGCCCCGGCGTGGGTGATATTTTCACGGGCATGATGATGGCCTTTGGTATTATGGCAGCCCTGCGCGAGGCCGAGGCGACCGGCAAAGGTCAATTTGTCGACGTCGCTATGTATGACGCGATGATCTCGCTCTGCGAACGTATGGTTTACTTGCATGACATGACTGGCGCGGCGCCGGGTCCAGAAGGGAATGGCCATCCTTTTCTGGCACCCTTCGGGCTTTTCCCCGCCAAGGACGGTCATATAGCACTGGGCATTGTGGATGATGCGTTTTGGCGCCGGTTGGCGGCACTTATGGACCAGCCTAATTTGGGCGATGATCCCCGCTTTGCAACCCGCGCGGCGCGGGCTACTCATGCTGTTGAATTGAACGCTTTGGTGGCCTGTTGGAGCAGTGTTCATAGCAAGGCTGACCTCACAAGCCTATTGGGTGGCGAGGTGCCTTACGGGCCAATGAATACGATCGCTGACATTACAAATGACCCCCATGTCGCTGCACGTGGCATGCTGGCCAAGGTCGCCGCAGCTGGCAAAGAACCATGGACCATTGCCGCCAACCCTTTGCGATTCGGGGCTCATGGTCACGGCCCGTTGTCATCCCCTCCACTACTTGGTGGAGACAACAATTTGTTGGAAACGATCACAGAATTCAAAGAAGTGGATGCAGACGCCAAATGCGCGCTGCGTGACGCCTTTAGCAGCTTTGCCACGGGCGTAACCGTGGTGACAACGCGCCAGCCAGACGGCACACCGCGCGGGTTCACGGCAAATTCGTTCACCTCGGTCTCGCTTGATCCGCCGTTGCTGTTGGTGTGTATCGCCAAGGCGGCGCTGTCTTGCGATACCTTCGCACAGGCCGATCATTTCGCGGTCAACGTCCTTGCGCATGACCAAAAGGAAGTTTCAGGCCTTTTTGCAGGGCAATCAGCCGATAAATTTGACCTAGCACAATGGCATGTCGATGCG
This sequence comes from uncultured Rhodobacterales bacterium, assembly GCA_937901055.1. Taxonomy (GTDB): domain Bacteria; phylum Pseudomonadota; class Alphaproteobacteria; order Rhodobacterales; family Rhodobacteraceae; genus NORP23. Next base: position 1,535 of record CALCGO010000271.1, on the reverse strand, counting down.
CAGAATATCCCCGTGATCGACGGCGCATTGGCAAGTTTCAGCTGCGCGCAACACCGGCTGGTGGATGCGGGCGACCATCTGATCCTGATCGGTCGGGTGTTGGAATTTGAGACCTCCGAAGGCACGCCGCTCGGATATTATAAAGGTGCCTATTTCGACATCGGGTTGGACGATGCTCTGGCTGGCGCAGCCGCATCAACGGGCAGTGTTTCTTTAGGGGCTGTTTTGGCCTGCGAGAATCAGATTTTGCTCTGTGAAGATACCTACGGACAGATATCAGTGCCCACGGCTCCTGCTCAGACAGGGTCGCTTGAGGGGTTATTTGATCACCTCAAGGGCATTGGATTGATGCCCCACCTCGACCATCTTTATGCGGTGTACCAGAACACGCAGGACGCATCCCAACGTATCATCTATCATGGTGTCGTTGCTGGGGATGCGCCTGCGGGCATGCGCTATTTTGAGCTTAGCGCCCTGCCTCTTGAACAGGTAAGAGACGCGGCGGAGCGTTCGATGCTGCGCCGATACGTTCAAGAAAATCAATACGGTGCCTTTGGCATCTATCACGGAACCGAGGTTGAAGGGGTGGTGCACGCCGTCACTGGACGCCGAAACTATCATATCTGACAGGAGAATACATATGCTGCCCGAACTGCGAAAAATAGTTACTTTCGACGAAGACATTCACACCGAAGGTGGCCGCGCCTCAGACCCTGTCTTGCGCATGATCGGTGTGGCCGCCGTGGTAACAAACCCATGGGCGGGTCGCGGATTTGTCGAAGACCTGTCCCCCGAAATCACCCGCATGGCACCATTACTGGGATCGCTGTTAACCGACCGCCTGATTGCACTAGCAGGATCGGGTGACGCAATTGAGGCATATGGCAAGGCCTGCATCGCGGGAACCAGCTGTGAAGTCGAACACGCTTCAGCCCTCATCCACACTTTACAGTTCGGCAACTTCTATCGCGAGGCAGTGGGCGCAAAAAGCTATCTTGGCTTCACCAATACCCGCGGCCCGGCGAACACCCAGATCCAGATCCCCTTGATGGACAAGCACGATACTGGCCGGCGGTCCCACTATCTGACGGTGCAGTTTTCAATCTACGACGCTCCTGCTGTTGACGAATTGGTTGTAGCATTGGGTGCTGCGACACGCGGACGTCCACATCACAGGATTGGGGATCGGTATTCGGATCTGGCAGCAATGGGCCGCGAGGTCGAGAATCCCGCAGGTGTTTAGGTACACTTTGCACTGCAGGCTCCAATCCCTGACGTTGATCACATGTGCTGTATGCTTAATGCCGTATGGGCACAGGGTGTTGTCAGACAAACTTGAACACCCGTAAAAAGCACCTCAAGTCGATCATCATGCGGCACAGAAATTGAACCACTCTGTGAGAGCAGTTGTACGTTTTTGCTTGAAGGATTGCCTGCTTTCTAGATGTCTTTCATGGTTGAAGTGGTTATAGATTTGACTGTGATAACTGGTAAATTTCTGAAGCATTGCACAACTTTTAAACTTCTGCATCGCT
>CALCGO010000270.1 GCA_937901055.1 uncultured Rhodobacterales bacterium | reverse complement strand
TCGTTTGTATATTAGCGCCATAGCTTCGGTAACGGCTGCGTCTATAGACAATTTCGCGATGCCTAGCAAGTGCACATCAGTTATGGGTTACAACCTTACTTCACAGCCACAATAAACACCGCATCGCTTTTTTCGGGCAACCATTGGCTGTCGATCGAGAATCCAGCATCCGTTATACTTTTCGCAAGATCCTCAACGCTGAAAAGCCGCACGAGCGGCAGCAAACCGATACGACATCCGACAGTTAGGAGCGCGCGGAGAAAGGGGTTATTACTGCCAACACAAACCGTGCTGGAAACAAATACACCGCCCGGCTTTAAAAGCTCATATACTTTTGCGATAACCGCCTCTTTATCCTCCAACAAATGCAAGATGCTGTGACACATGATGACATCGTAGCTGGCTTCAGAATCAAAAATATCCTCTATATTCGCGCATGCAAAAGTCACATTCGTTATGTCCGCCGCCTTCGCCTTATTTTCCGCGAATTCGAGCATTTTGGAAGACACGTCAATAGCGAGAATGTGCTTCACAAACGGCGCATGAGATACGGCTGTGGTTCCAGTGCCGCATCCTAATTCAAGAACTTCAGATTCCGGCGTAAAATACGTGCGGGTTATTTCCAGCTTTTTTTGATAGGCAACTTCGTTTGATACAGGCGACTTGGCATATCTTTTTGCGAACCGGTCCCAGATTTTGTCAGGCTTATACATGGACTTAATGTAAGGGTAGGTGGGGCGTTGTTTCAAGTGTTGAAAATCGCGGAATTACTTCAAACGCGCCTGAACGGCTTTAATCGCGTTGCTAACAGCCTCATCAATCGACAAATCTGTTGTATCCAGCAACAGCGCATCATCCGCTGGTTTCATAGGCGAAACATCTCGTGCGGCATCCCGTTCGTCACGAGCCCGAAGGTCGCTTAACACCTGCGTCACAGTTAACTTCGGTTTGGTTTGAACCAACTCCGCATGCCGCCGCATGGCCCGGACCTCATCACTGGCGGTGACGTAAATTTTCACCTCGGCGTTTGGGCAAATCACGGTACCTATATCGCGCCCGTCCAACACCGCACCGCCTTCGCGTCGCGCGTAAGTTTTCTGAAACTGCAGCAATGCGGCACGTACATCGGGCAGTGCCGCTACCTTACTGGCAGCTTGCCCTGCCATCGCAGTGCGTAGGTCATCGCGATCAAGATCCGTTTGAGACAAAGCACCCGCGAGCCGAGCTGCAATCGCCGGCTCGATCACTCCACGGCCGACTTCCAACGCCTTCACGCCCGTTGCACGATATAGCGATCCAGTATCCAGATAGGCAAACCCGAACTGCAAGGCGACCGCCTTGCTAATCGTGCCTTTGCCCGCTGCCGCCGGACCATCTATCGCAACGGTGAATTGCATCAAGCGTTATCCTTGCGGAAGGATGCGCCCAGACGTTCCATCAGTGGTATAAAATCGGGAAAACTGGTTTCAATAGCGCCAGCATCATCAATCCCGACAGGCTTTTGCGACGCCATCCCCATACACATAAAACTCATGGCAATACGGTGATCAAGATGCGTTTTGCACAACGCCCCACCTGGTATTTTGTCCATGCCGTGTACTATAAACGTATCTTCGTCTTCCTCAACACGCACTCCGTTGGCCTCCAACCCTCGCGCCATCGCGTCGATCCGGTCACTTTCCTTAACGCGAAGCTCCTTAACCCCTTGCATAACAGTTGTCCCCTCGGCAGTTGCGGCCAGTACGGACAATATCGGGTATTCATCAATCATGCTCGCAGCACGTTCAGGCGGCACTTCGATGCCCTTTAGAGGGCCATGCTTAACACGCAAATCAGCGACAGGCTCACCCCCTTCGATCCGCTCGTTCTCAAATGTGATGTCAGCGCCCATCTCGAACAAAGTAGTAAACAAACCATTCCGTGTCGGATTTTGCCCAATGTTTGGCACCAAAACTTCAGAACCTTCAACCAGCAGCGCCGCTACCACCGGAAACGCTGCCGAGGATGGGTCGCGTGGCACGACTATCGTCTGACCAGTCAGCTCTGGCTGACCTTTCAGAGTAATCACGCGCCCCTCATCGGTGATTTCTGTCGTAATCTCGGCTCCGAAACCAGCCAACATACGTTCCGTATGATCCCGAGTAGCTTCCTTTTCAATCACAACCGTTTCACCGCGCGCATTCAAACCAGCCAGCAAAACCGCCGATTTCACCTGCGCCGAAGGCATTGGCGTGTGATAAACCACCGGAGCCGGGTCGGCCGCACCGACCAACGTCAAAGGTAAGCGCCCACCGCTGCGGCCATGGCTTTCCGCGCCAAATAGCGCCAACGGATCAGTTATCCGCCCCATAGGACGTGACCGCAAACTTGCGTCCCCGGTAAGCGTAACCGTAATCGGCGTCGTTGCCATCGCCCCCATGATCAGACGCACTCCGGTACCGGCATTGCCACAATCAATCACATGATCCGGTTCGGCAAATCCACCGACTCCGACACCTTGGATAACCCACTCGCCATCATCCATGCGCTCGATACTCGCACCAAAAGCTTGCATTGCTTTGGCCGTATCTAAAACATCTTCACCTTCCAGCAACCCTGTCACCCGCGTTTCGCCAACAGACAATGCTCCCAAAATCATCGAGCGGTGCGAAATCGATTTGTCGCCCGGCACATTTGCCTCCCCCTTTAAAGGGCCGCATTTACGAGACGTCATCGGTCGGAGGATAGCGGACATTTATTTCAACCTTTTATGCAAAACTGTCGCTTAGGATATAACCAAAGCAGCGCGGGTGGTCTATAAGCGAAAAAACTGTTTTTGAAGGGACGTACATATTGGCGCAAAGCCTGGCGAAATTGCCGAGACCGTTCTACTACCCGGCGACCCCTACCGTGCAAAGTGGGCCGCCGAGACGTTCCTAGACGATGTGGTCTGTGTTAACGAAGTCCGCGGGATGCTGGGGTTCACCGGCACGTGGAAGGGAAGCCCCGTAACAATCCATGGTACAGGAATGGGCATGCCCTCCCTATCGATTTACGTAAATGAGTTGATACAAGACTACGGCGCGAAAACACTGATACGCATCGGCTCATGCGGCGCGATGCAAGAAAGCATCAACGTGCGTGACGTGATCATTGCGATGACAACGACATCCACAACCAGCATGAACAACCAGATTTTCCGAGGGGCAAACTTTGCCCCTTGTGCAGACTGGTCCTTGCTAAAGTCAGCCGTGACCGCAGCCGAAAAACGCGACACGCCTGTGCATGTTGGGAACATTTTCTCATCAGACGTGTTCTACTCCGAAAGCCCTGAACTAGATGCACAACTGGAACGCCACAACGTTTTAGCCGTGGAAATGGAAGCCGCCGAACTTTACACGCTCGCCGCCCGCCACAACGCGCGTGCTTTGGCGGTTTTGACGGTCAGCGACCATCTGAAAACACACGAGGCACTCCCCTCCGGTCAACGCGAGCGCAGCTTTGGTGACATGGTAGAAATCGCACTAGAGGCAGCGTTTACTTAAGTACCATGCGTACCGGAATAGGTTGATTTGGGTGGGCCTTGCCACCCAGTCAAACTACCCGCACGTGGTTTAAACACCTCGATCTGTAGGGGATAACAGTCCGCTTCGGCACTGGAGTGTTCAGAACTGCAATCACCGCCGGGGCAGGCCGACAATCCACCCAAAAGGTCGATCTCGGCAAAAAACTCGATAAAGTCGCCGGGGCGTACAGGACTAGCTTTCATGAAATACTGGTGCGTATGCTTGGTAAAGCCCGTGCACATAAAGACATTTAGTACATCGTGAACAAAAGTTTCCGCCTCCAGCAAACTAACCCCCCGTTCGATCGAAAGTGCACGTGTCAAATTTGAGTGGCAGCAGTAGTGATAGTCATCACCATTTAACAACGCGTTGGTATAGGGATCGCAGCGTGTTCCAATAACATCATGCACAGAACCACCGTCGTCATCGTAACCATACCAATCAAGCGTATCATACGTTATCGTAGCCATTGGGCGAAACGACGGGTAACTGGACCACATCCTATCACCTGTCGATAAATGCGTTCCATGCAAAGCCCGTGTTTTGCCGCTGTAGAACTTCTCCGAAAGGTCATTCGCGTTCCACAAGTTCAGATCTCCGACCTGCGAGCCTTCAACGCTTTTGATCCGAAAATAGTGCCCTGCCGGAACCCTGAATGTTGCAGCATCACGTGGTTGAACGATTACCTCATCGATCAATTCCATCCCTTCACGCGCAGCGCCAAACAAAACGGGGTTCGCAGACGGAAGCGCATCAACAGGATAACAGATAACGGGCGCTACCGCGCGGCGTGCAGTCGAATCTGCAGGTTCGGCGGTTTGAGGGCTTGAAAGTTTCATGTTTGCTCCTGCTTGGGTCCAAACATTACTGTTGCAGAAAACAAAAAGCCCCGCCAGATGGCAGGGCCGATTGTTTCTTTTATGTTGTCGCTTAAACCCTACGTTCAACCATCATGGTTTTGATTTCCGCAATCGCTTTCGCAGGATTCAACCCCTTCGGGCAGGTGTTGGTGCAGTTCATGATCGTGTGACAACGATAAAGCTTGAACGGGTCTTCCAACTCATCCAGGCGCTCGCCGGTAGCCTCGTCGCGGCTGTCGATAATCCACCGATAAGCGTGCAACAGCGCTGCTGGCCCTAGATACCGATCACCGTTCCACCAATAGCTTGGGCACGAGGTGGAACAAGACGCACACATCACGCATTCATACAACCCATCGAGCTTCTTGCGGTCATCAATCGATTGACGCCACTCTTTCGCGGGTCGGTTAGTCTTGGTTTCCAACCACGGCATAATGCTGGCATGCTGCGCGTAGAAATGCGTCAAATCAGGAATCAAATCCTTGACCACTGGCATATGCGGCAACGGGTAAATCTTAACGTCGCCCTTCACATCGTCCATACCATGCAAACAAGCCAACGTATTGATACCATCAATACTCATCGCACAAGATCCGCAAATACCTTCGCGACAGGAGCGCCGGAACGTCAACGTCGGATCAATATCCGTCTTGATCTTGATTAGCGCATCCAAAATCATCGGCCCGCAATCATCTAGGTCAAGGTAATACGTATCTACCCGGGGGTTCTCACCCGAATCCGGATCGAACCGGTAAACCTTAAAGGCCCGCACATTAGCACCTTGCGGTTTAGGCCAGGTTTTCCCGATAGTCATACGAGAATTTTTCGGTAGGGTGAATTCAACCATTTATTTGTCTCCGGTTATCAGAACGCGCTGCTATCAGAGCGTTCATCATCTGCTTAATTTGTATTGCACGGGTGTCGAAGCTGTGATTATCACGTATGTACTGCGCAAACTCTATTCGTGACCGCTTTATTTCTTCAGATTCACTCAATGCCTTGTCCAAGCTCTCTCGCATCGATGCTACATCTTCGTATCGATAGATATACGGCCTCAGCGCCTCGGGAATACCCGTCACCGCGTCCATTACCAAAGCTGAGCCAGAAGCAAGAACGTCAAAGACACGGTTATTCACAAAGCCGTTTTTCCGCATTCTTGGAACATGGTCATTGAGAACCACATTGGCGGATGCATAGAGAGTACCAAGTTGCTCATTGGGAACCCGCTCACCTCTACACGTAGCTTGCGGCATAGCCTGCCAATCGCGCCCCCAAACGACAACATCTTCCCCGGCCTCCAAAGCTAATTTTACGGCACCACCATTAATCCTGTGCCGCATCGCCAGCCCGACAAATAGTACGTTTTCACGGGCCGGTTCCGAACATGTATCAGGCGAGAAAATGTCTCGGTCAGTGCACTGCAACAATACACTAACACTTCCGGCGCTTGTTTTACGTCGGATAACTTCGGCAAACCCTTCCGACGCTACAAACACATGATCGGCATGTATTAGATCTTTGGGAATTCTTTCCTTTGACGGATACAACACCCAGTAGATGCACGGCAGCTCCGATATAGGTTCAAATTCGAAGCCCCCCCGTAGTACCAGCTCAACATCGCCATGGGTGCGATTTTTGTACCATTCGGATCGACAATCAATTCTGGTTTTCAAACCGAGCTTGTTTAACGACTTGGACAGTGAAACCGCAAAGTGGTATTCGCCCCAATGGTTACAAACGGTATGATCTTCTGGCGGTATCTTAATAGCGATGCAAGGGCCGCCATCGAACTCGGAACGTTCGTCACCCGAGTGGCCTCGCACGCCAGGTTCCATACGCCGTATATCATATCCGGACTTGTCGGAGCCCAACCCACGGATGCTATCGACGATTTCTGTTGCAACTTCGGTAGCCGACTTCTCCGGCTGAACAACTGGTGCAGTGCCGCCAACAAACCGGTTTGCGGGATAAGCACGGCTGTTAACTATGTTCAGCTCGTTGATTAGCTTTTCTTCACCGTAGTCCGTAAGGCTCAGTTCCGTAAAGTCGGAAATTATCTCATCATAATGGCGTTCAAGCGTGTCGTTTTTGGGGTCTAGGTTCGTAACGATCGTGAGGCCACTTGGTGGACAGTCCAATACATCAATCGTCAGGTCTGGGCGGTACTTTTTAAGAATTGGAACCAGCTTCCATACATCCCCGGTCCATGCGTTGGTTGCCTTCGTGTCCCAATTTCTTTTTGCCGCGACATATGTCATCGGAATACAATCATGCATCGCGATAACACCATCAGTCGTACTTAGTTTTTCGGTTCCGATAAAATCTCGAAGGAGAAACTCAAACAAATGAAGTCCGTCGAGAAAGGCAAAGTCGATCGAGTCACAATGTGCTTTTGCATATTTTCCATCGTAAAATGCATCACTCGTCATCTGGTAGAAATGCGTCTGCTTCCTGGTACCAATCACATTCGCAGAAACCTTGAAATCCGGATCGACCGCAATGGCGTTTCCAGTAGCTTTTTGAAGGCTTCTTCCTGTGTTGGTACCAACTTCCAAATACCAGTTGGGCTGCAAATGCCTGTGCATTCGTGCCAAAAATCGTATGTAGGGCACCCCAGAGAGTTTGGGAAATTCATATGTCACAGCAGTCGCAATCCTAAATCACACGTATGTTGATCACTTATCTCCAAGCGACGCGATCAACGTTCCACCGTTTTGGATAAACACCGCCGCGCGGTCGCGCTGTTCTTGGGCTAGCGTTTCCCAAATATTCATTTCATCAGGTGTAAGGTTCAAACTGTAAACCAACGCGTTCGCTTGGATGGATTCTTCTGTAACCCGCTCGCACGCCGCCGTGATAAACAGTGCCGCTGCGATTGTGACCAATGTTATGCTTTTCATTCTGAAACTCCTGAAATTTGTCCGTTTTGGGATAATTCGTTCATACAAGTTTCATACACAACCGCGGGGTCATCCCCGTTGAAATATGAATCGCTAACCGAGATCGAGAGGCTAGCATTCGTTCCGCCAGTGCCAACACTAAACCCGAGGGCCCCTTGTGGGCCAGCTGCAGCATCCGCCTTGTCCTGACACAGCACCATCGCCTCGGTGTAGGTCATCTGCGGCAACGTACATGCCGATAAAACCAAACCAAAAACACCTGCGGTTATGCCAAAACGAAACATGATATTCCCCTTAATAAACGCGGGCTTTGGGGGCGATCTTTGCCAGATCAATCCCGCCATCGGCCTGCGCGGTTAACGGTTCTTGATGAACGTCCCTATAAGAAAGCGTAACTGCCCCCTTGTCGTCAACCTTTGCGAGCGTATGTTTACGCCAGTTTTCATCATCCCGATCAGGGTAATCTTCATGTGCATGCGCCCCGCGCGACTCTTTACGGGCCTCGGCGGATACGATGGTTGCCAATGCGCTTGGCATCAAATTGGTTAACTCAAGCGTTTCCATCAAGTCACTATTCCACACCATAGAACGGTCAGAGACCTTCAAATCGCCCATTTTTGCAGCAATCGCCGACATCTTATCGACACCCTCAGACAAGGATTTGTTTGACCGGAATACCGCCGCATCCGTTTGCATGGTTTTTTGCATGTCCAGACGCATCTCGGCTGTCGAGATTGCACCGTTTGCATGGCGCAACCCGTCAAAGCGTTCCATCGCCTGATCAAGAGAATCAGTGTTTAGCGGTGCATTTGGTGTGTTGGGGTCAACAACTTCGCCCGCCTTAATCGCAGCGGCACGCCCAAACACGACCAGATCAATCAACGAATTTGAGCCCAACCGGTTCGCGCCGTGAACAGATGCACAGCTTGCCTCACCCACAGCCATAAGGCCGGGCATAATGCGGTCGTGATCATCTGCAGTCGGGTCCAAAACTTGGCCCATATAGTTGGTCGGAATGCCGCCCATATTATAGTGAACCGTCGGCAGAACCGGAATCGGCTCCTTCGTTAGATCGACGCCCGCGAAAATCTTGGCGCTTTCTGAAATGCCCGGAAGCCGTTCAGCCAAAACTTCTGGCGGCAGGTGATCGAGGTGTAAATACACGTGGTCCTTATTCGGTCCAACGCCACGCCCCTCACGAATTTCAATCGTCGAACAACGTGGAACCACATCGCGCGATGCCAAATCTTTATACGTCGGAGCATAGCGTTCCATGTATCGCTCGCCCTCGGAGTTGGTCAGATAACCACCCTCGCCGCGCGCACCTTCGGTAATCAACATGCCAGCACCATAAATGCCCGTCGGGTGGAACTGCACAAATTCCATATCCTGAAGCGCTTTGCCTTGGCGCGCAACCATACCACCGCCGTCACCGGTACAGGTGTGTGCCGATGTACAGCTAAAGAACGCGCGGCCATAACCACCCGTCGCCAACACCGTCATCTTTGCATTGAAACGGTGCAATGTTCCGTCATCCAGCTTCCACGCCAGAATACCCTGACACTGCCCGTCTTCCGACATGATCAGATCAATCGCGAAGTATTCGATATAAAACTCTGCGTTATGCTTCAACGACTGGCCGTAAAGCGTATGCAACATCGCATGACCAGTACGGTCTGCGGCGGCACATGTACGCTGCACAGGCGGGCCCTCGCCAAATTCAGTTGTGTGACCACCAAACGGGCGCTGATAAATCTTGCCTTCTTCGGTACGCGAAAACGGAACGCCGTAATGCTCCAACTCGTAAACCGCCTTGGGGGCTTCGCGAACCAGATATTCCATCGCGTCCATGTCGCCCAACCAGTCGGACCCCTTAACAGTGTCATACATATGCCACTGCCAGTTATCCGGCCCCATGTTCGACAAGGATGCCGCGATCCCGCCCTGCGCCGCAACAGTATGCGAACGCGTCGGAAAAACCTTGGTTACGCAAGCGGTCTTCAACCCCTGCTCGGCCATGCCCAGCGTTGCCCGCAAACCCGCGCCACCGGCACCGACAACAACAACGTCATAATTATGATCAATATATTCGTAAGCAGCCATGATGGCCTCCGCGTATTAAAGGGCGATTTTGGCGACGGCGAAAACACCCGTCAGACCGAACAACCAGCAGAAAAGGGTGTTAGCGATAAGCAACGCTGTGCGCGCGCTGTGGCCATGAACGTAATCTTCGATCACAACCTGAAGTCCTAAACGCAAATGCGTGAAGAGCGTGACAAAGAACAACATTGTGATAATTGCATTAATCGGGTGCGAATACGCCTCGATCACGCGGTTATAGCCAGCGCCAAGATTGTAGCCGAACGGCAGAACAAACAGAACGACCAGTGGGATCAGCGCAATCGCGGTTACACGTTGGCTGATGAAATGTCCCGTTCCATCCTTGGCGGAACCAAGTCCTTGAACGCGCTTTTTTTCGGTTAGATAGCTCATCTTCCGCTCCTCCTTATATCACTAGCAGTGTGAGAATGGTCAGAACGACCGACCCGATCAAAACCACCAGTCCGGTCTTCTTAGTAGATTCTAATTCCAACCCGCGACCCGTATCCCAAATCAGATGCCGGATACCGTTAAGAAAGTGGAAACAAAGCGCCCAGAGTGATCCGATCAATATCAACGACCCAAACCAGCTTGTCAGCACCGCGTCGGCCGTCGCGAAATACTCCGCGTTGGTCGAGGCTGCCAAGAACCACCAAACCACCAATATCGCACCAAGTGTCAGTCCAATACCTGTAATTCGGTGCGTCATAGAAGTGAGCATCGACAATTGCCAACGGTAAACTGAAATATGTGGTGAAAGTGGGCGGTTGCCCCGGTTTACATCGGCCATGTTTTCCCCTTTTTAGAACGGCTGTACCAGCCAGCGTATGCCGCAGCATACTGCATATGGAAATCTAACGCGACGTTAATGTGGGCAACTTATTTTGCCTACCCTGCTATATGTGTTTTCGTGCGATCGTTCGCAGATACTGTTTTTTGTGATCACCATGCCAAATTGCGTGATCACATAAAGAATTCAATCGTGCACGTAAGACCGAGACAGCTCGTTACACATCGTGATCTTGCCTTCCCCGGGTGAATAAAACGCGTTCTCTTCATTGCAGTTTTCAATCACTACTTTAATCTCGAACTCCGGGTCGAAGCGTTCGTTCAAACGGGCTACCTCTTGGCGAATTACGGCTTGCGCGGCCAGCACGTAGGAGTTCCCCAGTGTATCAACATCCTCGTCGAGGATAATCCAATCCGGCCCAGCCTGCGTGCGCTTTATATCGTCTAGCACAGCCCCCCAAGATGCGTCGGCCAACGCACGTTCTTCCTCACAGGTCCTGGCACGATCATGTGGCAGGCCGTTTTCATCGGCGAAATCATCGCGCGCATCCACATCGCCGCCATAGTAGAGGCAAATCAGGTTGTAATACCGCTGCAAGTCCAGCGAATGGGTGTCCCAGACCGCCAATTCACGACCCTTCTTTTCCGCCTCTTCAGCGTCGCGCGCATACTGATCCGCACTGGCCCACGTTAACTGTTCTGCTTGTTCAGCGTCAAAAAAGTGGTCCGTGATCACAACGACAAAGGTATCAGCCGCATCTTCTTCGCGACTGAAAATCGGCAACGACAGCCCGTCGATCAGCGCGTGCGCAAGCTCGTGATACATCGTAGCCAGCACATTTGCCTCGACATATGACATAACCGAACGGTCCAGACTTTCGGGCGAAACTACAATTGGATCACCACCCTTGGATTGCTTTTTGGCTTGCACAGCTGTCGAGACCATCAGGCCAATAAACAAAAGAATGATAAACTTCTGCATTACGTATCCCTATTTGACTGTCAGCAGGGAACCAGACACCAATAGTCCAAGTCAAGCAACACATCTGGCTCATACTTTCCATCAGCGCCCCGCAACGGGAATTCCGCCGATGCGCCCTTGGTCGCTACCATCCGCACGCGCAAAGCACCGATACTATCGCTAACTTTCGCCTTATCCAGAACCTCGGACCAAACACGAATTGTGTCGCCTGCAAAACAGGGGTTGGCATGCGCGCCAGCATTAATCCCGACAATCATCTGCACATTGGCCAATCCGTTAAATGACAGCGCTCGCGCCATCGAAATCACATGACCACCATATATCAACCGCTTGCCATCCGGCCGATTGGTTGCATCAAAATGTACCTTGGCCGTGTTCTGCCAAAGACGGGTCGCCAACATATGCTCGGCTTCTTCGATCGTGACACCGTCCACATGGTCAATCTTTTCGCCAATCTCGTAGTCGCCCCAGCGATGCGGCTCCCCCGCCAGATCAAAGTCGTAGTTGCTGAAATCCAGACCTTCCGGGATGACTAAGTCATCAACTGTCAATCCAGCCTTCAATTCAGGTATCACAGTTTCAGGCGCTGGCGCGTTAACGTCCCGTTTACGAACCATCACCCAACGCACATATTCCAGCACCGCCTCGTCGCGCTGGTTACGACCGGTTGATCGCACCCAGACAACGCCGGTTTTCCCGTTCGAATTCTGCTTAACTCCGATTACCTCGGACGTAGTCGTCAGCGTATCGCCCGCATAAACTGGCAGTAAAAACCGTCCCTCCGCATAACCAAGGTTGGCGACCGCGTTAAGGGAAACATCTGGCACAGACTTGCCAAAAACAATATGGAACGCCGCCAAATCTTCGATCGGGCTTTGCGGCAAACCACAAGCGCGGGCAAATTCGTCTGACGAATACAACGCAAACCGTGTGGGATAGAGGGACGTATAAACCGCCCGCTCCCCGCCAGAAATTGTGCGGGGCACGGCATGGGCCAAAACTTGCCCAACCGAATAGTCTTCGAAAAAATTACCAGCGCTAGTCTTGGACATTTATACTTTTCCCAATTTCATTTCGGCCGAGTATTCTCCGTCGTAATCCTTAACCACTGCCTGCGCACACCGCATGATGCCGCGCGTTGCATCGAAGGCCATCGTCGGACTGCCTTCAAGCTGCCAACCCTTTGACAGCGCCTCGGTAACTTTATGACAAAAGGCCGAGGTGTCATCCTCGGTTAATAAACGGTAAACAAGCATCTTATCCTCCGAACGGTGATGGACCAATAAAGTGGTGGATGGCTGCGATCACAGCAAAGATAATTAACGAAATCACAATAGTCTTAATGTCGGCTTTGATAGGTCCAGCTTCAGGGCGAACCCACGCACCTTCACGTATGTTAATCACGAGCATATTTAGCGCCGCCCAGATGCCCAATCCGCCAAACAATACGATGGAGCGCATATCGCCATTCGTCAACAAATGCGCACCAGACCAAACGAGCACCCCAGTCAGCATCGGGTGACGCAACAATGTCGGTGAAACGCCCTTCCCGCTGCCGGCGCCCAATAGGAATACAGCTACAATCATTAACAGATTGTTAATACCAGTGCCCCAACGCGGCGGAGAATAAACTGCCTGTGCGCTTGCAGCCATAAACCCGAATACCATCATCACAATGGAAGCGAGAAATATGAGTGAAATAATGCCTTTCGCCGGACCTGCACCGAGCTTTTCATCAATCGAGGCGCGCGCCTCTGGCATGATCCGTTTGAACAAATGAACAAATGTCCAGATTAGTACGCCTAGAATTAGAAGTGTCATAAAAAGCCCCTTTGGTTAAATATCCGTAACACTAGCAATTGCGGCCGCCTTGCCCAACAGTTTTTGCGCCGTTTCTACATGCAAATTTTCGACAATTTTGCCATTAACCACGGCTACCCCTTCGCCCATGCTTTTCGCTTCGTTGAAAGCATCAACGTATATCTGCGCCAATTCGATATCTTCCGCACTAGGCGCGAACACTTCGTTGGTTACGGCCAGTTGCGCAGGGTGAATCAACGTCTTGCCGTCAAACCCCATATCGCGACCTTGCTGGCATGCGTCTCGCAGACCATCATCATCTTTGAACGCATTATATACCCCGTCAACACAGATCAGCCCGTAGGCTCGCGCGGCCAGAAGGCACAACGACAAAGACGTTATTACAGGCGCACGATCGGGCGTGTGTGCCGCAAACAGCTCCTTCACCAGATCGTTTGTACCCATAACGAACGCTTCTAACATCGGGGTCGCCGCTGCGATTTCCTGCGCATTCAGAATGCCAAGTGGTGTTTCCATCATCGCCCAAATACGCGTTTTGTCCGACACGCCGAATGCCTTCATCAGCTTTTCAACCTGCTTCAGTTCTTCACCCGTACTAACCTTGGGTATCAAAATGGCATCCGGCGCCGCAGCACAGGCCGCTGCCAGATCATCCATCCCCCACTCCGAATCCAAACCGTTCACCCGAATAACAACCGAGCGCCGACCATATCCACCAGCCTTCACAGCTTCACAAACCAAATCCCGCGCCATTGGCTTTTCGTCTGGGCTAACGGCATCCTCAAGGTCAAAGATCAAGGCATCTACGTCCAGCGACTTGGCTTTTTCCAACGCACGAACTTTCGAGCCGGGCATATATAATACAGAACGGAACAGGGTATTTCGGTCGGTCATGGCGTTTCCTCGTGTTGCGGCGCACAAAAAATGCCTTAATTTATCCCGCAACGCAAGGTAGGACATCACACAAAGCCCAACTCCTTACGTTCACACTTGCGGAATCGGTAATTTAGGCGTAGGTCAAACCTCGATTTCGACCCTTAAAGGAGACTTGCAAAATGGCAAGAGCGAAGATCGCACTTATTGGTGCAGGCCAAATCGGCGGCACATTAGCCCACATCGCAGCAACAAAAGAACTCGGCGACGTTATCATGTTTGATATCGCTGAAGGTATCCCACAAGGCAAAGCACTGGACATCGCCGAGAGCGCACCAGTCAGCGGCTTTGACGTGGATATGTCTGGCGCGAACGACTACTCCGCAATTGCTGGCGTTGACGTTTGTATCGTAACAGCCGGTGTTGCACGTAAACCCGGCATGAGCCGTGATGACCTGCTGGGCATCAACCTCAAAGTCATGAAGTCCGTTGGTGAAGGCATTGCCGCACACGCACCAAACGCATTCGTGATCTGCATTACGAACCCGCTGGACGCCATGGTTTGGGCGCTTCGCGAATTCTCTGGCCTTCCGCACAACAAAGTTGTCGGCATGGCTGGTATTCTTGATTCCGCACGTTTCCGTCACTTCCTTGCGGACGAATTCAAGGTTTCCGTTAAAGACGTCACAGCCTTCGTTCTTGGTGGCCACGGCGACACGATGGTTCCGCTAACACGTTATTCCACTGTTGCAGGCATTCCTTTGCCGGACCTCGTGGAAATGGGTTGGACCACACAAGATAAACTCGACGCCATCGTTCAGCGCACCCGTGACGGTGGCGCAGAAATCGTTGGTCTGTTGAAAACCGGCTCCGCGTTCTACGCACCCGCCGCGTCCGCAATCCAGATGGCTGAAGCCTATCTAAAAGACCAGAAACGCGTGCTTCCATGTGCGACTTACGTTGACGGCGCTTATGGGTTGGACGGCCTGTATGTTGGTGCACCAACAATCATCGGTGCTGGCGGCGTTGAACGCGTCGTTGAAATCAAGCTCAACAAGGCTGAGCAAGCCATGTTCGACAAATCTGTCGATGCCGTGAATGGTCTGGTTGCGGCCTGTAAGGGCATTGATAGTACGCTAAACTAGCCAATACGGGTTATGGTTCGCACAACGCGAACCATAACCCCATTATCAGGTCATGACATGCAGAGCCTACCAGTCGTCTCATCTTTGTGGATTGGCCCGAAATTAAGCTTTTTAGAACAGCTATGCCTAAAGTCCTTTGTTGACGCTGGGCACACCACAAAACTGTACGTTTACGATGGTGTTGAGGGTGTTCCACAGGGTGTGCAAATCGTACCCGCTGAAAGAATTTTGCCTGCAGAAGAGTTTATTGTGAATTCGGAGAGCGGAACGCCCGGCCCACATGCAGACAAGTTCCGATACAACTTGCTACAACAAACTGACGAGATTTGGGCGGATACAGACGCATATTGCCTGCGCCCATTCCCAAATTCAGATTATTTTTTCGGGTGTCACTTCAAATCCCTGGTAGCTAATGGCGTACTTAGGTTGCCAAAAGGCTCTCAAACACTCGAGGACTTGCTGACCTTCACCTCGACCGAATATCCAGTCCTGCCAGATGATTTCCTGTTTTATGACAAGGCGTTTCGTAACAATTACCTAGACGTGCGCAGAAGTGGTAAGGAAA
Source organism: uncultured Rhodobacterales bacterium (assembly GCA_937901055.1). Taxonomy (GTDB): domain Bacteria; phylum Pseudomonadota; class Alphaproteobacteria; order Rhodobacterales; family Rhodobacteraceae; genus NORP23. The sequence continues at coordinate 1,491 of CALCGO010000270.1, read as the reverse complement.
TGCATATCAGTCAAATGCCATGGGAAACCTGGGGGCCGCATGCTATAACTTATTTTATGCAGAAATTCAGCACGCGTTACCCAATGAAGTGCTGTACCCTTTACGTGGTGGCGAAATTTTCAGGGCACTACAAAAACCGTTCCGCGCTCAAATTGTGATCCCGGAAAACTGTCTCTCTATTCACTTCTACGGCTCCAGAATCAGAGGGATACTCCAAGCAAAACACAATGGCATTCCTCAACCAAAATCTTTGTTGGGGCAGCTATGTATTAAACATGGTATCAATCCAGAAGATGCGCCAATTTCTTAAGCCGAATAGCATTTATCTGTTATCTATTTTGCCACAAATTTGGCTATTATCACCACTCCTCAGCTTTGTGATCACGTGATAAGTGGCGTGATCACAAATAGTGAATCTCTCTACATTTTCCCGTGATTTGGCATAAAACCCCTTTTGCCTGCGACAAATCATGCCATACGTTTCTTTAGAGCCGAGGCAAGGATTTATTCATACCTTCGGACATAAATGCCAAGGACCATAGAACAGGGACCGGTTGAATGAACATTCACGAATACCAAGCAAAGCAATTGCTAAAAGAATATGGAGCACCCGTTTCAGACGGCCGCCCGGTTCTTAAAGCCGAAGACGCGAAAACCGCCGCTGGCGAGTTGGACGGCCCACTTTGGGTCGTTAAAGCACAGATCCACGCTGGTGGACGCGGCAAGGGCTCTTTCATTGAACCCGAAGCTGGTGAAGCAGGCGGCGTGCGTCTGACCAAATCCGTTTCCGAAGCTGCCGAAGAAGCCCAAAAAATGCTTGGGCGCACATTGGTAACACACCAATCCGGCCCAGCAGGCAAACAGGTTAACCGCGTATACATCGAAGATGGCGCGGACATCGAAAAAGAATTGTACCTCGCGCTGTTGGTTGACCGTGTATCTTCCCGCGTTTCGTTCGTGGCCTCCACCGAAGGCGGCATGGACATCGAAGAAGTGGCCGCGAACACACCAGAGAAAATCGTAAGTTTCTCCGTTGATCCGGCATCTGGCCTATCGGCTTTCCACGGTCGCCGCGTTGCGTTCACGCTGGGTCTTGAAGGCAAGCAGATCAAGCAATGCGTTCAGCTAATCAGCAACCTCTATCGCATGTTCATTGAAAAAGACATGGAGATGCTGGAGATCAACCCGCTGATCGTAACCACCGACGGCGATTTGAAATGCCTTGATGCAAAGATGAGCTTCGATTCAAACGCTCTCTATCGTCATTCCGATGTTGTCGCCCTGCGCGACGAGACAGAAGAAGACGCCAAGGAATTGGAAGCCTCCAAATACGACCTTAACTACATCACGCTGGACGGCGAAATCGGTTGTATGGTTAACGGCGCTGGCCTGGCGATGGCCACTATGGACATCATCAAACTTTACGGTTCCGAACCTGCGAACTTCCTCGACGTTGGTGGCGGCGCTACCAAGGAAAAAGTTACCGAGGCG
>CALCGO010000269.1 GCA_937901055.1 uncultured Rhodobacterales bacterium | reverse complement strand
CGAAGATTGGGCCGAAGTGGGGATTATAAAAGATGCGGGCGACGATCCTGATGTAACGCACGGGGCGCTGGTTTTGGCGAAGGTATCAATCGGGGAGGCAGGCCAAGGCTTGCGATTTATTGCGGGGTCTGGTGTTGGAACGATCACGAAACCTGGATTGCCTTTGCCAGTAGCGGAACCCGCGATCAATCCGGTGCCACGCTTGATGATAGATCAAGCGATATCGGATGTTCTGGAGGGTGAGGAACCGGATTTCGACATCACAATTTCCATACGCGATGGCGAGGCATTGGCCCTAAAAACTTGGAACGGGCGTCTGGGAATTGTTGGCGGTTTATCGGTGTTGGGAACGACAGGGATCGTGCGACCGTTTTCATGTTCATCGTGGATTGCGTCCATTCATCGAGGGATCGATGTGGCTGTCGCAACGGGTCGTGAACATGTGATTGCGGCAACAGGTTCAACCTCGGAAGACGTGGCGCGTGGGATTTATGGACTGAGCGAGGAAGATTGCCTCGATATGGGCGATTTCGCGGGCGGGGTGTTGAAATACTTACGCAAGCACCCGATTGCAAAGCTTACGATCGCTGGCGGGATTGGCAAAATGACCAAGCTGGCACAAGGCGCGATTGATTTGCATTCAGGGCGCAGCCAAGTGGATTTTGACGCGTTGGCAAAAATGGCTGATTGTGCGGACGTTATGAACGCAAATACGGCGCTGGAAGCCTATACAATGTGTGGGACACCGCTTGCTGCGAAGATCGCAGCCCAAGCACAGGAAACCGCGTTGGATGTGTTAAAAGGCGCGCCGATAGTGGTTGAAACGATTGTGATCGACCGATCTGGTAACATCATCGCGAGGGCAGACTTCAGATGATCCTGATTTTGGGTGGGACGCGGGACGCGCATCAAATCGCGACGGGCTTGCAGGCGGCGTGCGTAGATTTTGTCGTTTCGCTTGCCGGTGTTACGCGTAAACCAGTTCAAAGGTCATACGCAACGAGGATGGGCGGGTTCGGTGGCGCCGATGGACTAGCCGAGTATTTGGGCAAAAGAGAAATCACGGGCCTGATTGATGCTACGCATCCGTTCGCCGAAAACATCAGTAGATCGGCGGTTGTGGGGGCGAAGGCCGCGGGTGTCCCGCTGATCCGGTACGTCCGACCAGCATGGGATAACACCGGATTTCAAAGTGTTTCCGACCTGGACTCAGCCGCCGCCGCGTTGCCGAGCGGGGCGCGGGCTTTTCTTACTGTTGGGGGGAGAAGCCTCGACCCGTTTACAAATCGCCTCGATGTTTGGTTTTTGTTCCGCGGAGTTGATCCGATGGATAACCCGTTCACGCATGGAGCGGCTTTGGTGCAACGACCGCCGTTCACGTTGGATGGTGAGATTGCGTTGATGAAGGCGCATAAGATCACGCATCTTGTTACCAAGAATTCCGGCGGCGCGCTGACGCGGGCCAAGCTTGATGCTGCGGCAGAATTGGGCATCCCTGTGATTATGGTTGAACGACCCGTTTTGCCGGTGGTAGAGAACGCCTCGACGGTTTCGGACATCTTGCGATGGGCCAAGGCGATATAAGAATACCCAAGGGGAAAAATATGACGACGATTATTGTGTGTGACACATGTGATTATTCCATGCTGGAAAAGCTGCATGAGGGTAAAACCGGCGGCGAGATTTTGGCCGAGCATGTAGAACGCTTAGCAGCGGACACGGACGTAAAAGTCAAACGCCAATCCTGTCTTATGGGCTGTGAGCGTCACTGCAACGTGGCCATTCAGGCCGAAGGTAAACTGACCTATGTTCTGGGCAAATTTGACCCCAACGCACATTCGGCAGAAGCGGTTGTGGAATATGCGCAACGCCATATCGAAAGCGAAACGGGCCAAGTGCCCTTCAAGCAGTGGCCGCAAGGCGTCAAAGGGCATTTCGTAGCCCGCATTCCATCTTTGAACTAGGAGATAGATATGGCAGGCAAGATTCCGGCAACGGTTATTACAGGGTTCCTCGGCGCAGGGAAAACAACCTTGGTGCAGCACATGCTACGCAACGCTAATGGCAAGCGGATCGCATTGATTATCAACGAGTTTGGTGACCTTGGGATCGACGGCGATTTGTTAAAGGGCTGCGGTATCGAAGGGTGCACCGACGATGATGTGGTGGAGTTGTCGAACGGCTGCATTTGTTGCACCGTGGCCGAGGATTTTGTGCCAGCGATTGAAAAGCTGTTGGCACGTGATAACCCACCGGACCATATTGTGATCGAGACATCTGGTTTGGCCTTGCCACAACCATTGGTGCGTGCATTCAATTGGCCTGAAATCCGTTCCAAAGTGACGGTCGACGGCGTTGTGACTGTTGTCGATAGCGAAGCATTGCATGCCGGCCGTTTCGCCCATAACGAAGCCGCGATTGATGTGCAGCGCAGTGCGGATGACATGCTAGATCACGAAACACCGCTGTCGGAACTATTCGAAGATCAGCTCGCTTGTGCGGACATGATTATTCTTAACAAAGCGGACCTTCTGAGTGCAAAGCAAGCGGACGATCTGGAAACTGGCCTGCGGTCTGGTGTGCGCTCCGGCGTTCAGTTCGTCCGTGCCGAAATGGGCGCGGTTAGCCCGCAAACGTTGTTGGGTATGGGAATCGGGGCCGAGGATGATCTTTCGGCGCGCCACGAAGTGCATCACCACCACCATGATCATGATGACGAAGATCACGACCATCACCACCACGAGCACGGCCATGACGAATTTGAGACTTTTCAGGTTTCACGCGGCGTGATTGACGATGTCGAGAGTTTCGTGGAACGCATCGCACAGACGATACGCGACAACGATATTCTTCGTCTTAAAGGGTTTGCGCAGGTTGGTAACAAACCGATGCGCCTTGTTATTCAGGCCGTGGGGCCGCGTGTCGATACATATTTTGACCGCCCGCTTACAGCTGAGGAAAAAGGCAAAACTAACCTTGTGGTGATCGGGCAAGCCGGATTTGATCACGCAGCGATCACCAAGGCGTTGGCTGACTAGATGCATCTGCTTCAGGTTCAACCCGGCGAAATATCTGATGGAACCGAGCCCGTAGATCTGGGCCAAACACCTGCAGACGTGCTGGTAATCTCCGCGGCAGATACGGAGATCGCAGGCCTGTCGGCGGCATTCGGGGAAATGTCAGACGGGCCGGATAATTTGCGCCTCGCGAATATTGGCAACCTTGGCCATCCGTTTACCGTTGATAAATACCTTGATGATACAGCGACCAAATCCAAACTGGTTATCGTGCGGATATTGGGTGGGCAGGCGTACTGGCCTTACGGGCTTGAACAGTTCGCCATTCGTCTTGGTGCGGCTGGCGTTCCG
>CALCGO010000268.1 GCA_937901055.1 uncultured Rhodobacterales bacterium | reverse complement strand
GAGCCCAACCTGTCGACTTTCTGTGCCGCAGCGAAAGTTCGGTTTCGAGGAAATCACTAAGTTATCTTTAAAGTCATGGCTCTTCGCGGATATCGGTGGTGAGGTAACGCACTGCAACGCGGCTTTCCTAAAACCGCCATTCGTTTCGCGGCTTGTTGCTTGGCAAATTGACCCAGGGCACCTCACTTCGTTTCTTGAAGAACGCGGTTCTTGAGTGTGACCGATCCCAATAAATTATCGGTCTTTGCTGCACCTGCAGCCTCTGCAACTTTACAATTGTTTCCGGCTCGTTAGCCATGCTGCAGCGCAATATATCGATTGATTGCATACCAATGTATCCATTTAAGTTATTATAATCATTTGATTTTTGAACTTATCGGTTGTATGGAGTGCTGGGTGAACTCTTGGAGGGGGTGCAGACAATTTTAAAAACTGACTTCACACAATGGATCGGGCGGACCCAGCAAGATCACGCTGTCTTCGATGAAAGCGCGGCCGCGCGTCATGCGGCGACAGTCGGATTTGACGCGGGTCGGGCAGGTGCTGTTATGCCATTGTTGTCCCATTGGTGCGCCTTCACCCCGAATGTCGACACCACGGAGCTATCCAATGACGGTCACCCAAAGCTCGGGGGCTTTTTGCCGCCCGTTCATTTGGAACGACGGATGTGGGCGGGCGGGACGCTTACATTTCACGCGCCGCTTCATATTGGTGCGCGCCTGACGCGGCACTCTGAAATCAAGTCGATCACAGAGAAAGAAGGGGCAAATGGCCCGATGCTGTTTGTAAGCCTTGCCCATGCCATCTTTGAAGATGATCGGCTATGCGTCGAAGAAACCCAAGACATTGTCTATCTCAATATCCCGCAAGTTTTTGTACCGCCAAAGCCAAAACCGGTCCCATCGACACCCGATATGATCGAAGCCGTCGCCGTGACAGAGCCTCTCTTGTTCCGGTTCTCGGCAATCACGTTCAACGCGCACCGCATTCACTACGATTTGCCCTACGCCAAATCCGTCGAAAAGTACCCAGGGCTGGTGGTGCATGGGCCTTTGCAGGCGATGTTGCTGCTGCGGGCAGCAATCCGGCACAGCGGTCGCGACGTGCGTCAATTTCAGTTTCGGGGCATTCATCCGATGTTCCATTTTGACGACATGCACCTGTTTGGAGAGACCACCGAGGATGGCATGAAACTTTGCACCGGGTTGGTCGACGGTCACCAAGGGATGCAAGCAACCACAATCTGGGAGGAAAAGTGAGATGGCTGGAGTTTTGAATGGCATGCGGGTTGTTGAAGGCTCCGCCTTTGTCGCTGTCCCACTTGCGGGCATGACGCTGGCGCAAATGGGCGCCGATGTAATCCGGTTTGACCGGCTCGGTGGGGGCCTCGATGCCACACGCTGGCCGGTTGCGCCCAATGGGTTGAGCCATTTTTGGGCGGGAATGAACAAGGGCAAGCGGTCAATCGCTGTCGACATGCGATCAGATCGTGGGCGGGAATTGGTGACGGAAATTATCACTGCCCCCGGCGAGGGTGCGGGAATGTTCATGACAAACCTAAAAGTGCGCGGCTGGATGGATCATGAGACGTTGTCCAAACGTCGCAAAGACTTGATCATGGTGGCGCTGAAAGGCGACCGGCATGGGCGTCCTGCGGTTGATTACACGGTAAATCCTGCCCTTGGGTTTCCGGCGATTACGGGTCCGGCGGGGTCAACCGATCCCGTGGCGCATGCGCTGCCGGCTTGGGATTGTATCGCGGGACAAATGATGGTCTCGGGCCTTTTGGCCGCCGAGCGGCACCGTCTGCGCACAGGCGAGGGCCAAGATGTTGAGTTTTCGTTGAAGGACGTCGCCGCTGCAATGTTAGGTAATCTTGGCATCATCGGGGATGCGGCCACCGGTGGGGCAAAACGGGGAAAGTCCGGCAACGCTCTTTACGGGGCCTATGGACAAGACTTCATCTGTGCGGACGGTGAACGTGTGATGGTCATCGGGCTGACAAAGCGTCAATGGCAGGGCATCGTGAAGGTCACCGGTATGGGCGCGCGAATAGACCAACTTGCCGCCAGCCTTGGTGCAAATTTTGCAGACGAAGGACAACGGTACATGCATCGCGATGCCATTACCGAAGTTCTGCGGCCGTGGTTCGCCCAACGCTCTAGTGCCGAGATTGGCACCTTGTTTGATGACAACAGTCTGACATGGTCGGTGTTTCGTGACTTTGAAAGTGCGCTTGCACAGGATCCTGACCTATCAACTGACAACCCGATTTTTTCAGACATCGAAACACCCGGTCTTGGCAAATTTCTTGTGCCTGGCTCTCCGCTGAATTTCTCGCAGTTTGAAAGGGAAGAGCCTGTACCCGCCCCCACACTTGGGATGCATACAGAGGAGATCCTGGGCGATGTCGTGGGCCTGCCAGATGTTGAGATCGCACAGCTGTTTGATTCAGGCACGGTCCAAAGCCCGAATTACGCCAAAGCCCGGCCGGCCGCGTAAATGGCCGTGAAATTCTCTCCAGCGGTTGCGCCCCTTTTTGTGCCAGCAACGCGCCCCGAGCGTATAGCCAAGGCTGCAAACAGTGGCGCTGACGCCATCATAGTCGACCTCGAAGATGCCGTGGCCGTGGCCGACAAAGACTTGGCGCGCGCGGGACTGGCAGACTATTTGGCAGACCTTCCGGTCCCTTGCTTTATACGTGTCAATGCCGTCACGTCTGACTGGTTTTACGCCGATATGGAGTTGGTCCGCAGGGTTGAGGGCATGGGTGTCATGTTGCCCAAATCCGAAACTGCCGCAGATATTGAGCAAATCGGGCCTGATATTCCTGTCATCGCTTTGGTCGAAACCGCCCGCGGTATTGTTGGGCTACCTGACATCTGTCAGGCGCAGGCGACGTGCCAGCTGGCCTTTGGATCAATCGACTACTCACTGGATGTCGGCTGCGACGAGACCGCAGAGGCTCTACTGTTGGCGCGCTCGTCTTTAGTGACATATTCGCGCGCCTTTGGCCTGCCCTCGCCCATCGATGGCGTCACCGTTTCGGTAAATGAACAAGAGCAAGTGATGGCCGACGCAAGTTATGCCCGCCAACTGGGGTTTGGTGGCAAACTGGCTATTCATCCTAATCAGATAAGCACCATCAAGGGTGCCTTTGCTCCGTCCCATGACCAGCTTGATTGGGCCCGACGGGTCATGCACGCCAACGAGGCAGCAGACGGTGCGGCGGTCTTGATGGACGGGCAGATGGTTGACACACCTATAATTGAAAAAGCCAGACAAATGCTTAGGACATCTCAAACCGTTCTTTGATCGACACGTGCCTGATGAGGGTCCGACAACCAAGAACGTCAGCTTTTTGCTACGTTAACATTGATAACTTGCAACTGAAGCGAATAGCCGCTTATCGGCCGTTGCCGTTGCGACCAAGATAAAGCGGCCATTGGCATCTTGAAGGATCTAGTCAGCTTTGTCCGCATCCTTCGATTTCGGGCTGAGTGCAGCGAAAGTGCAGT